>JAILDQ010000211.1 GCA_024689365.1 Treponema sp.
GACGGAAGAATCGACAACTTTATTAAGGAAAAGTATTCAAGCTTTGAAAGCGGAATCGGAAAGAAAATCCGCGAAAAGAAGACTAGCCTTAAGGAGCTTGCCGAAGAAGCCGCCAAGATGAAAAAGCCTTCTGACCCGGGCTCGGGCCGCGAGGAATACCTTGAGGGAGTTGTGAACAACATTCTATTTAAGTAAAGCTTTATAGCCTTCCTTTTTATAAAAGCCTTTGGCCCGCTCAAGTAAAATTGGGCGGGCTTTTTTTGCGCTTGTGGCAAAAAAAAATCGCTTTCCGTTTGGAAAGCGATTTGGGATGAGCCATGCCGGCTTCGAACCAGCGACCCACAGATTAAGAGTCTGTTGCTCTACCAGCTGAGCTAATGGCCCATAAATTTTGCGTCCGACAGGATTCGAACCTGCTACCACCGGATTCGAAGTCCGGGACTCTATCCAGATGAGCTACGGACGCGACACCAGGCGACAACAAAAAATCCTGTGGATTGGGTGCCTGGTGGGGATTGAACCCACGACAACCAGATCCACAATCTGGCGCTCTACCACTGAACTACAGGCACCAAGTTATCGACGTGAAATTATAATATCAAAAATCGCGCCATTTTGTCAATAGGGCGGAGCGGAATTTTTTGCGATTTTTTTAAATTTTTAGAGGGTGTCTTGGAATGTTTCTTTAAAAAAAATCCCTAAACTTTATTTTTCAAATTCCGAAAATCAAATGAGAAGCGGAGCGTTTTAAACGCGCGTTTTTTCAGGAGGTCCCTTATGGCTAACGAAAATCAGGTTTTGGATATTTTGAACAAGGAAAACGAAACTTTGGACAGACTGCTTGACTGCCAGTCAAACGTGCATATCGCCGTCAAAACAAAAAACTGGATTGGCCTTGAGGAAGACCTTGAAAAAATCCGCCAAATCTCCTTGGAATTTTCCGCCTTGGAGGAAAAGCGCGAGGCGATTTCTTCCGTGGAAATAAGTCCCGAAGAAAAATCCTTGATGCTCAAGCTCCATTCAAAGCTCTTGAAGTCAAAGATTGAAAATCAAATCTTGAACAAGTACATAGAGACCAGCCGCAGTTTTGTTCAGGGAATTTTGGACAACGCCGTTCCCCAGCGAAGGAACGTTTTGTATTCGCACAACGGAAAAATCGTAAAGCGCGAGCCGGAAAGCGTTGTCTTGAACAGAATTTTTTAGCGGTACGATAAGGAGTTGTAAATTATGTCTACATTTTCAGGAATAGAAATCGGAAAGCGAAGCCTTAACGCTCACCAAAGCTCAATCACTACCGCGGGTCACAACATCACTAACGCCAACACAGAAGGCTATTCTCGCCAGCGGGTTCAGCTAAAATCCTTTGACCCGATTTACAGGCCAGACCTTTCCCGCGCCGAAGTTCCTGGACAAATCGGCCAGGGCATGGAAGCCGAAAGCATCACCCGCGTTCGAGACGAAATGCTTGACCAGCGCATTGTGGCGCAAAGCAACGAAGAAAGTTACTGGGATACCAGAAGCAAATACTACACGATGTTGGAGCAGGTTTACAACGAGCCCGACGACGTTTCTGTCCGCACGACTATGGACAAGTTCTGGGAATCATGGCAGGAGCTTTCTCTAAATCCCGAAAGCCAGGCCCATCGCGAGGCGGTTGTTTCCCGCGGACAGTCTCTTGTAAATTCAATTCAAAACCGCGACAAGGCTTTGACCGGAATCGGAAATCTTTTGAACAGCGACATTGAATCTAACGTTGAGCAGTTGAACGACATGGCCAATCAAATCGCCTCTCTTTCTACGGAAATCGTTCGCTCAAAGGCAATGGGCGACAATCCCAACGACTTGCTTGACAGACGCGACGCGCTCGTTGAAAAGCTTTCTAAAATCGCGAACGTAACGAGCGACCAGCGCGACAGCGATGAATTTATGGTTCACATTGACGGCCACATTTTGGTTCAGGGCGGCATCGCGAGAAATCTTGACGTTGAGTCAGTCGTTGACAACAACGGATATTCGCGCGTCGTTTGGGCCGACACAAGAAACGAGGCTGAAATCAAGGGCGGCTCTTTGGGCGCTTTGATTGAGTTGCGCGACGTTGACGTAAGAAACGAGATTCAGTCTTTGAACACAATGACGATGAACTTTTCCGACTTGGTGAACGACGTTCACAGAAACGCGGTCGGAGCCAACAAGACGACAGGCCTTGACTTTTTTGTAAGCCGCCCCTTCGTGGAAAACACAAACGGAAACTTTGACTCAGACGGAGACGGCGTTGAAGACAAGACTTACGCTTTCCGCTTTACAGGAACCAACGCGCTCGACGCCCAGGAACAAATCGGAATTGAAGGAACGATGACTTTGGCCGGACACACAGGAACAATCGAAGTTCCTTACTATCCGACAGACAGGGTTGAAGACGTTGTTAACCGCATCAACGATTCTGACGGCGAAGTTAAGGCTTACCTTGACCGCAACAACAATTTGGTTTTAAAGGCCACTACAAGCCAGGCGATTGAAAATCCTGACTTTGTAATCCGCCACGTTGAAGACTCGGGCCATTTCTTGGCCGGCTACGCGGGAATCCTTTCTGGAAGCGGAGCCGAAAACGCTTATGACTGGAACGGAGCCGACGCGGTTAACGTTCTCAAAGGCGCCGACGGAAACGGAAGCCGCGCCCAGTTTGCGGTTGCCCCTTACACAAATCCGTCAACCTATCTTGAAATAAACGGCGTGATTAGAAACGACGTGATGAATGTCGCTTCCGCTTATCCTGACCGCGACAACCGCGCGATGAGCGGAGACGGAAACGCGGCCGCCGAAATCGCTTCAATCAGAAACACAAAGGTTATGATTGGCCGCGAACGAACCCTTGACGACTACTTTGCCGACACCGTTACAAACGTCGGCCTTATGGGGGAGCAGGCCGAGACAAACCTTTTGAGCCAGCATGCGATTATGGACGACCTTCGCGGCCTTAGGGATTCTATCAGCGGAGTCAACATCGACGAAGAGCTCGCCGACATTATGAAGTTCCAGCACGGCTACAACGCCGCCGCAAAATTCGTGACGGTTATCGACGAGATGATAGACACTGTCATCAACCGTTTGGGCGTATAAGCGGCAAGAATAAATTAATGCAAGCCAATGAATGATGGAGGCATAAGATGAGAAGAATTAGTTCAGGAATGAATGATACAGACGTTCAGTCAAGATTGAGAATACAAGAATATAAACTCAACAAGGCCAACAACCAGTTGGGAAGCCAGCGCCGCATCCAGGAATTGCGCGACGACCCGATTGCCGCCGGCCACTTGGTTCGCTACCAGTCTTTCGTTGGCCGCGTCCAGCAGTTTGAGGAAAACGCGCAAACTTTGACCGAACGCTTTACCGTTCGCGAAGGATACATGAACGATTCTTTGCAAATCATGCAGCGCGTGCGCGAGCTTGCAGTTCAAGGCGCCCACGGAACTTACACAAAAGACGACCTTCAAAATATGGCTGGAGAAGTTGACCAGCTCTTGCGCCAAATGATTCAAAACGCAAACGCCGTTGACCAAGACGGAAACGCTCTTTTTGCCGGAACCAACACAAAGGTCACAGCCTTTGAAGTTGAGATGGGAAACGTTGAAGGCTCGGGCGTTCCGATGATTGAGCAAGTTGTTTACAACGGAAACGTAGCCTCGAACAATGTAGAGGTTGACGAAGGCCAGTACCTTGAGGTGAACAATTCTGGAAACCGAACTTTCTGGGCTGACAAACAGGTTTTGACAAGCGGCCGCGACACGACAAATTGGGTTGCCCAAAACGATTCAATTATTTCTGTTGACGGAAAGGACATTCAAGTTTCGGCCGGCGACAACATTTACGCTGTCATTGCGAAAATCAACAATTCAGACGCGGCTGTAAAAGCCTCGCTTGACCCAATCACTCGCGGCCTTCACCTTGCCACGACAGACGCCCGCCAGCTTTGGCTCAAGGACGAAGAGGGAAGCGTGTTGACAGACCTCGGAGTTATCAGCGGAACTGAGCAAAGGCCGCCTTACAATTACGCCACTGGAACAAGAGTTTCCGGCGGCAGCATGTTCGACAGCGTGATCGCTTTGAGAAACGCCATGCTCAAGGGCGACCAAGAGGCGATTGGAAGCCGCGTTTTGGGAAGCCTTGACTCAGGTCTTGGAAACCTTGTGACCCGCATCGCGGAGAACGGTTCCAACTACGAAAGAGCCTCTCTCAATGTCACAAGAAATTCTCAGACCGCCCTTAACGTCACTCAAATGATCGCGACCGAAGGCGATTTGGATTTTTCAAAGGCTGTCACCGACATGAAGATGATGGACTATGTTCACCAGGCTTCGCTCAGCGTTGCCGGAAAAATGTATTCAAGCACTTTGCTTAATTACATGCGTTAATGAGAAATAAAAAAAGGCCAAGGACAAAAGTTTTTGGGTTAAAAATTTTTTAGGAGAATTCTAACATGGATGTTAAGACGAAAATCGGAACGACAGTTCAAGTTGATGAAAAAGACCTTTTGGAAATTCCCGAAGGCCTTTTTGGCTTTGAAGACTACAAGAACTACGCGATCTTTGAAAGCGAGTACGCGCCCTTTATGTGGATGCAGTCCACGGACGCGCCAAGCCTTGCTTTTTTGATTGTCGATCCCTTCTTGATCACGGACGATTATGAGCTTGACATTGACGACAAGGCCCTTGCAAAAATCGGAATAAGCAATCCGGCGGAAGTTTGCGTCATGGCGATTGTCACGATTCCCGCAAACGGAAGCCCTGTGACCGCAAACCTTCAGGGACCCTTGGTTATAAATCGCAGCAACAACAAATGCATGCAAGTCATTTTGGGAAACAACAAGTGGAACACAAAGCATGACATTGTAAAAGCGCTCAAAGCAAAAGACGCGCGGGGAGACGCTTAATGCTTATCCTTTCAAGAAAAACTGACGAAAAAATCAAAATCGGCGAAGACATCACCCTTACAATAATCGAAATTCGCGGCGACCAAGTTAAGATTGGCGTTGAGGCTCCAAAGAACGTGAAGGTTTTCAGGCAGGAAGTTTTCAACGCGATTAAAAACGAAAACAAATCCGCCGCCGAAATTCCAAACGTGTCTGGAATCGACGCGATTACAAAACTCCTTAAAAAATAAATTTTTGTTATAAATTGAATTTGACGCTAGAAAAGGCCCTATCGATCGTATCTTATATGCGTGAAGAATTTTGAAAGCAAAGGCCTTTTTGGCTTCAATCAATTTTTTCTTGTCGCTTTTTTTGGTTCGGCGCCTTGTGTCAGGTGCTCCAAGCATTACGGCGTGATTCCCCTTTGCCCAAATTGCGCTCTTGAGCTTCAAAATTTTGTCCCGCTTAAGTCTTCTTCGCGCTGTTCCCGTTGCGGAAAAATTCTTGTCTCTGAGAAAAATCTTTGCATGGAATGCCGGGAACGCGAGGGAGAAAGCAGTTTGGACGCGCTTTATCCCCTCCATTCGTATAGACAGTGGAAAAAGGAATTGGCGTTCGCCTGGAAATCGGAAGGGCAGAGGAGGCTTTCTCCTCTGTTCTCCGAAATCCTTTTTAAGGCCGTAAAAGAGCTGGAAATGGAAGAAACGCCCCTTGTTCCGGTTCCGCCGCGGCCTGGAAAAATAAAGGAAAAAGGCTGGGACCAAGTTGACGAATTGGCGGACTTTTTGGGCAAAAAAGGCCTTGCAATCAGAAAAGACTTGCTTGCAAGAACGAGTTTTGGCCAGCAAAAGGCCTTGAGCCGCGGCGAGCGTTTGGGCTCCCAAGGCGCCGTTTACGCTTTGAGGCCAAAAATCAAGGACATTCCAAAAGAAGTCATTTTGCTAGACGACATTGTTACTACAGGAGCGACAATGGAAAAGTGCGCATGGCTTCTGAAAGGCGCCGGCGTCCAAAAAGTCACCGGCCTATCCCTTTTTCGTGTTGACTGACGCAAATCAGACCGCGAGCCGCGCCAGCCGCTGGGAGCAGACATGTCTTTTTAGGCTTGCTTAATTTTATGGTTGCTTTTTTTTGGAAAATGGTCTATAATAGATAAACATAATTGGAGGATTTATGGCTGGCGAAGACATACAATATCAGCTTGTTACATTTCAGCTTGGCGAAGAGTTGTACGGCGTTAACATTATGGACGTTAAGGAAATTGTAAAGACGCAGCCTGTGCGGCCTTTGCCCAACGCTCCTTACTATGTAGAAGGAATTTTCAACTTGAGAAAGGAGATTATTCCTGTCATCAGCTTGCATAAAAGATTCCGCCTCAAGAAGGCTGTCATGGAAGACGGCGAGGATGAGGGCGGATTTGTCATTTTGAACATAGACGGCAACCGCATCGGAATCATCATCGACCGAGTGGCGCGCGTCGTTCCTGTCGCTGGCGGAGACGTAAAGGCCCCGCCGCAGATGTTCAGCGGAATTGGCTCCGAATATATTCAGGGCGTTATTCAAAAAGACCCAAATTCTCCTTATTTGATAATGCTTGACATTCGCCGCCTCTTTAACGCTAAAGAATTGCAAAAAATTATTGAAGTAAAACAATGATCCAAACATTCAGCTCAACCATCCGCCGCAAAGAAATGGACGCGGTTTTAACTTGCATGGTCGATGAAAAAATCGGCCCCGGCGAGTTGAACGCGCGTCTAATTCAAACGGCGAAAGAATTTTTTTCATGCGCGGGAGCGATCGCCTTGCGAACTCCCGCAGCCGCTCTAAAATACGCTCTTAAGGCCCTTAGCTTGGAAGCCGGAAGCGGAGTCATGCTTAGCGCGTTGGCGCCCCTTTGGCAGCTTTCCGTTGTTGAGGAATTGGGCTTCAAGCCGATAGTCTTGGACCCACAGTCTGAAAGCGCTTCGCTCACCGCCGAAATAGTTTCTCAGGGAATTCAGGAAGGCGGCCGAGCCCTTGTCTTGCGGGAAAGCCTTGGAATTCTCCCTGACTTTGAAAGCCTTTTGGCGCTTGGAATTCCGATTGTGGAAGACATAAGCCAAAGCGCCGGCGGCCTTGTTCCGGAAGCGGCCCAGGGCGCGGACGCTTCAAAGCCCGCTTCTAGCGAAGGCGGGGAAGATTCGGCAAAAGTTGAAGTCAAAGGAAAAAAGGCCGGAACTTTCGGCGTTTATTCGATTTGCTCTCTTGAAGAAAAAGACGTTATCACCGCTGGCGGAGGAGCCTTGCTTATGGCCGCCGGCCGCCGGGATTGGCCGGTTTTAAAATCCTTGTCGGAGAACATTCTTTCAATAGAAATGCTTCCTGACATAAACGCGGCGCTAGCCACGGTTCAACTTAAGGAATTTGCCCGCAACGAAGGAAAGCGAAAGGAAATCTACGCGATTTTCAACCGCTCGATTATGTCGGGAAAAAACAGGGGCTTTGTTCGGGACGTTGAATTGAATTCCACAATTTGGTCTTTCCCGATTGCCCTAAACAGCGGATTCAAAGACGTAAAAGCTTACGCTCAAAAAAAGGACATAGAAGTCAGGTTGGCTTTTGAAGATTCCATAATCGCCGCCAAAACCGAGGAATACGGCGCCGTTTGCAAAAACGCAAAAGCGCTTGCCTTGAGGGCGGCTGTTTTTCCCTTGTATCCGCGTTTGAACAGAAGCCAAATTGAAAAGATTTCAAAAGTTTTGGTAACGCTTCCGTAATGAAAAATTGCCTTATTGTCGTTAACACAGATAAAGCGCAGTCCGAGATGCTCGGAATCGAAGCCGCGAATTTTTTAAAGCTTCGCGACGTTGATTTTACGTTTTTGGACTTTAACGGCAACGCGCAAGATTGCGATTGGAAAAAATACGACTTTGTGATTACCCTAGGCGGCGACGGAACCGTTTTGTTCGCGGCCAGGGGAGCGGCAAAGCATTCGATTCCGGTCTTTCCCGTAAACCTTGGCGAGTTTGGCTTTATAGCCGGAGTTCAGCCCGATGAATGGCAGGAATCCTTGGACCTTTTTTTGCAGGGAAAGTTGAACACGATTCGCCGAACCATGCTTTGCGCGGAAATAATTCGGGACCAGAAATCCGTTGCCCGCTATGAGGCTTTGAACGACATTGTGGTCAGCGCCAAAAGCGCGGCCCAAACGATTTCCATGGACATAAGCGTGAACGGAAGCCCCTTGGGCCGCTTTAAGGCCGACGGAGCGATTGTTTCAAGCCCTACCGGCAGCACGGCTTATTCGGCCAGCGCCGGCGGCCCGATTGTAGGTCCGGATTTGGACGCGCTTGTTTTGACGCCCTTAAATCCATTTTCCTTGAGCGCGAGGCCAATCGTTTTTTCGTCAAGGGCCCTTTTGCGCGCGGAAATAATTCCGTCAAGAAACCGGGATTCAATTTTGACCGTTGACGGACAAAAACCCATTGACTTAAAGGACAACGATATAATTCAAATAAAAAAGTCGGAGCATGACGCGATTTTGGCAGGAACTTCCGTGGAAAAATTTTATAACGCGCTCCGAAACAAGTTGAATTGGTCTGGCGGACCAAACGGAGGCTCTCGTGCTTGAATCATTGAAAATTAAGGACTTTGCCTTAATCGACTCCTCTTCTGTGGAATTTACAAAAGGCTTTACGGTTCTTTCTGGAGAAACCGGCGCCGGAAAGTCAATCCTCATCGGAGCCATTTCATTTTTGCTCGGTGGAAAGGCGGGCGCGGATTCAATTCGCGCGGGTTGCCAAGAAGCCAGCGTTTCGGGCGTTTTTTCTTTGCCGGAAAAAAGCCCTTCAGACCGCGACCTTTCTCTTGAAACGGAAGAAGAGCCCTTGAGCGCCCGCGAATGGCTTAGCCAGCGGGGAATCGAGGATGAGGACGGCCAAATAATTTTGCGCCGCGTTGTCAGGGCTGGAGGAAAGTCCGGCGCTTGGATTCAAGGCGTTCCCGTTCCCAGGGCGGATTTGGCGAAGTTCAGCGAATTTTTAATCGACATTCACGGCCAGCACGAGCACCAATCCTTGATGCGAACGGCTGAGCACAGAAAATTTTTGGACAGCTATTGCGGCATTGTGGAGGAAGTTTCAGCCTTCACAAAAATCTACGCGGCCCTTGTTGAAAAGCGCGCGGCCTTGGCTTCTTTGAGCGCGAGCGGCGCGGAAAGGGAGCGGAGGATTGACTACCTAAAATTTTCGATTCAAGAAATAGAGGACGCAAAGCTGAAGGCTGGAGAGGACGATGAGCTTTCCAGCGAGGAAGCCAAGCTTTTGAGCTTTGAAAAACTTTATTCTGAAGTTCAAAGAGTCAACGAAATCTTTTCAAGCGAGGAAGGCGGCGTTGAAGGCCTTTTAAAGCAGCTTAGGTCTTCAAGCGAAAAGGCCGCGAGTTTGGACAGCGCGCTTTCGGAATTGGACGGCCGCGTTCAAAACGTTTTCTACGAAATTTCAGACTTGAGCGCGAGCTTTAGGTCTTACCAGAATTCCTTGGTTTTTGATCCGGCTCGTTTGGAAGAAGTTCAGGGCCGTCTTGACGTCATTTACAAGCTGAAGAAAAAGTACGCGGCCAGCGTTGACTCTCCCTTGCAGGCGATTTTTGATTATTTGGCTTCCGCAAAAAGCGAATTGGAAACTTTGGATTCCTCTTCCATTAACAAAGAGGCCTTGGAAAAAGAAATCGCCGCCTTGGAACGGCAGGTTTACGAGGCCGCAAAAGCCATTTCCGCAAAAAGAAAGGCGGGCGCTTCAAAAATGTCAGAGCAAGTCCAAAGCGTTTTGCAAAAACTCGGAATGCCGGGAACAAAATTCAGCGTAAGCATAAGCCAAAAAGCCGGCGACGCGGTGGAGCAAAAGTGCGGCCCCTACGGAATGGACGACATAGAATTTTTGATTTCCGCAAACCCCGGTTCACCGATGGCGAGCCTTTCAAAAATCGCTTCTGGCGGAGAATTGAGCCGCGTTATGCTTGCCTTAAAGACAATTTTTGCCCAAAGCGACAAGGTTCCAACTTTGATTTTTGACGAAATCGACACTGGAATCGGCGGCGAAGTCGCGGTCGCTGTTGGCGAACATATGAAGAATTTAGCGAAAAATCGTCAAATTTTATGCATAACACATCTAGCGAGCATCGCAGTTTTTGCCGATAATCAAATAAGAATACAAAAGTCTGTTGAAGGCGGCATTATGAAAACCCGCGCCGCTCCTGTTCTTGGAGAAGAGCGCGTGGCCGAAATTGCCCGAATGCTTTCTGGAGACCAGCAAAGCTCCGAATCCTTGGAGCACGCCAGGTCAATGCTGAAAAAATACGCAGCCTTGCCGCAGTAAGACAGAACGGGAGCGCGATATGGCGAAAATTACAAACGAAGACCGCGAGCTTTTTAAAAAAGAGTCCAAGCAGTACGAGGAATTAATTAAGGCCGAATTGGACAAAGAAAAGGAAATGCTCACTGTAATCAAAGGCGACTCTGTCGGCGTGGAATACAAAAAAATGATTCTTGCCGAGCAAATGATTTACATCGCCACCTTGTACAACGCAATCAATTCCGCTTCCGTAAAAATTCTTGAAGTAAAAAACAATGACGCCCTTAACGAAGGTCGAAAGATTCTTTACAAGGCCATCATTTATCTTGAGGAAATCGTAAGCAACGTTATTAACATCGCGCCCGCCGAAATGTCGGACAGGATGGAAGCCGTTTCCAACACGCCCCTTGAAAAGCGCTATTATTTGGTCAGAAAGCTTGGCCTTGCGATTCAAATGATTGTGGACGCTTTTGGCGACAACTCAAAGTGGAAGTGGTCTTTTGTCGAATTGGAAGGCCGTTTTGCCGTAGTCGCCAAAAACTTCTACGACTTTAAGAATTACGTTAAGGCTTACTTTGATCCCGGCAGTCCCGACAACGAAAATTCGATTTTGTACCTTCGCCTTATAAAAACCTTGCTTGACAAGTCCGCCAACGCCTACCGCGACAAATACGAGCTTTCAAGCCGCCGCCTTGACGACATGAAGGCCGCGATTAACTTTTTGCTTGCCTTGCGCCGTGTAAGCGTCGCCTTAAGCGAAAGCGACACCGCCGAAGAATTAAAGAAAAAGGCGATGACTTGGAAAGAAAAAATGGAAGCCGACCAAAAGGCCGGAAAGTCAAACTAAAAAAAATGCGGCTTGTCGCCGCATTTTTTTTTGTTTTTTTAGTCTTGCGTTCAAAAGCGCGAGCGGCCCAGGCAGCGTCCTAAAGGACGCGGTGAAACCGCTCGAACGAACAATTTTGTCTTGCGTTCAAAAGTACGAGCGGCCCAGGCAGCGTCCTAAAGGACGCGGTGAAACCGCTCGAACGAACATTTTTAGTCTTGCGTTCAAAAGCACGAGCGGAGAACTTTAGTCGGGCAGCCTTCCGCGCATTTTCCGCAAGCCGTGCATTTTTCGTAGTCGATTTCTGGAATGCCGTTCACAAGCTTCAAGGCGCCGGCTTCGCAAACCTTTTCGCACTTGCCGCACTTGATGCAGGCGTTCTTGCAGTTTTTCATAATCGACGGCTTGTTGTCGCTTCTGTTTTGGCAAAGGGCGATTGGGCCTTTTGTTTTGACAGGATAAAGGCGAATCAAATGCTTTGGACAAGCCCTGGCGCATGAGCCGCAGCCTGTGCAGTTCATAAGGTCGATTTTTGGAAGTCCGTCTTCGCCGATTACGATTCCGCCAAATTCGCAGGCAAGGGCGCAGTCGCCCAATCCTACGCAGCCAAAGGAACAAGTTTTTGTTCCGTTAATCGCTTGGCACGCGGCGGCGCAAGTTTGGATGCCGTTGTATTGGCCCCTTTCCTTGGCGCATTCTTTTGTTCCTCGGCAAAGAAGAACGGCGGCCTTTTGTTCAGTTGTGACCGTAACGCCCAAAACCTTAGAAAGTTTTTCGGCAACTTCAGCGCCGCCGGCAGTGCAAAGGTTTGGCGCCACAGTTCCTTCGGCGACCGCTTTTGCGTAGCCGTCGCAGCCTGCAAAGCCGCAGCCGCCGCAGTTGGCGCCGGGAAGCTGTTCCCTAATGGCAACTTCTTTTTGGTTTACGGGAACCGCGAATATTTTTTTGAAGAGTCCCAAGAGCAAGCCTAGCAAAAAGGCGATTGCGAATGAAACTCCGATTGTAGTTAAAATTGTCTCCATTTGTAAGTTCTCCCAAAAGATCCGCTATATCAAGCCTTTAAAGCCCATGAACGAAAGCGCCAAAAGCGACGTTGCCAAAAAGAGCCCTGAATTTCCTTTTAAGAATTTAGGAAGGGCCGACGTTCTCATTCGCTCTCTGATTCCCGCCATGATTACCATCGAAAGCAAAAAGCCTCCGGCGCTTCCCAAGGCGTAAACGATTGACTCGACATAGTTGAAGTTTTTGCTGATGCAGTTCAAGGTAATGGCCAAAACCGCGCAGTTTGTCGTGATTAGGGCAAGGTAAACGCCCATCGCGCTGTACAAGGCCGGAGAAGATTTTTTTAGGTAGAACTCAACCAGCTGAACGAGCGAGGCGATTACCAAGATGAAAATCAAGGTTTGCAAGAACTGCAATTTCAGCGGAACCAAAATGCAATGGTAAATCGGAAAAGTCGCGGCGGTGGCGAGCAAAATTACAAAGGAAGTCGCGATTCCCATTCCCATCGATTTTCCTGTGTCGCTCGTCATTCCCATAAAGGGGCAGAGCGCCAAGTATTGAACCAAAATCACGTTGTCAACGAGCATGGCCTTTAAAAATATGCTAAGCAAATCGTTCATTCTTTCGCTCCTGTTGAATCAGCTGCGGCTTCCGCCTTTTCTTGCGCCTTTGAATCCGCGCCTTCTTTTTTAGGCTTTTTCATTTCTGAAAGCCCCAAGGTTACGGCTATCATAATTCCAAAGACAAAGAAGCCGCCCGGCGCTCCGTTGAAAAAGCCGATTGCGTTTTCTTCGGCAAAAACAACATGGCCAAAAATCTTTCCGCTTCCCAAAAGCTCTCTGACAAGGGAAATCGCCGCCAAAACCCAAGTGTAGCCCAAGCCCATTCCGAGCGCGTCCAAAATCGATAGACCCACGCTGTTCTTTGACGAGAAGGCTTCCACGCGGCCCATGATGATGCAGTTTACAACAATCAACGGAATGAATACGCCGAGCGAATCGCTCAAGGCCGGCAAATACGCTTGCAAGAGCAGTTGAACGATTGTCGTGAAGGCCGCGATTACGATGATGAAAATCGGAAGGCGGATCGCCGACGGAATCAATTTTCTAAAAAGGCTTATGATTATTTCGCTCATCAAAAGAACGAAAGTCATGCTGAGTCCCATTCCCAAGCCGTTGAAGACGCTTGTAGTTACGGCGAGTGAAGAGCAAAGTCCGATTGACAAAACCAAAAGAGGGTTCTCTTTTACAATGCCGTTTGTGAATATTTTTAGAGCGCTCATTCTTTTCCTCCCGCAAGATGATTTTTGACGGTCGCCGCCGCGTTTGAAATCAAGGCTCCCATTGTGTTGGAAGTGATTGTCGCGCCTGAAATCGCCTCAAAGTCGCTTCCGAGCGTCAAGCCGTTGCTGGCGTCAACTCCGGCAAACTGGCCGTAGAAGGTCGTTCCCTTTGAGTTCTTGTAATTTGGGTCGGCGGCCTTTTGTCCAAAGCCCGGCGAGTCTGACGTTTGCAAAATGTGAACGCCGGCGATTTTCAATTTGGAATCAAAGCCCGCGATTAAGGTTGTCGTGTCGTAAGTGGGGCCGGTGGTTTTGATTGCGTAGCCGCTTGTCTCTCCGTTTTTCTTGACGGCGTAGAATGAATCGATTTTGGCGCTTGGATTGGCGTTTTCAAAAGATTCGATTTTTTCAAATGAATCCGCGTCCGGGAAAATCATTTTGAGGGCCGCGGACTCTTTTTCCAAAGCCCTGCGTTCGATTACAGGAGCGGTAAAATTGTTCACCAAGGCAAGGGCGAAGCAAGCGGCCATCGCGTAAAGGGCTAGAATGGCGCCGAGTTTAAATGCTTCTTTCATTTTGCGCCTCCTTGCTTTTTGTAGCCGTATTTTCGCGGCGCGAGTTTATTCAAGAAAGGAACGATTGAGTTCATGATTAAAATCGAGAACATGACTCCTTCCGGATATCCTCCATAGCGCCTGATTAGGAATGTGAGCAAGCCGCAGCCCGCTCCAAAAATCATTCTTCCGTAGCTTGTCACAGGAGCGGTCACGTAATCGGTTGTCATGAAGACGGCGCCGAACATAATGCCTCCCGCGCACAAGTGGGCCAAAACGTCGCCGCCGGAAACAAAAGTCAAAAGCGAGAATGTTCCGAGCATGAAAAGCGGCGACCTCCAGTCAATCACTTTCATCGCGAGCAAAAAGATTGCGGAAATCAAAATCAAAAGAATCGAGCTTTCGCCAATGCAACCCGCTCTGTTTCCTAGGAACAAGGAAAGAAGGTCAACCGGGGCTCTCGCTCCGATTGTTGTCGCCGAGCTAACCGCGTCGGCTTGCTTTAATGTGGCCAAAACTGTCGCCGAGCTTGTCGCGTCGGGAAGGGGAGTGATCCATGTGTTTCCCATCGCCGCCGGAAAGCTTGCGAACAAAAAGGCTCGGCCTGTCAAAGCCGGGTTCCAAACGTTTGAGCCAAGGCCTCCAAAAAGCGCCTTTGCCACGATAATCGCGAAGGCCGCTCCCAAAATAGTTTGCCACAAGGGAAGCGTGGGCGGCAAAACCAAGGCCAGCAAAAGGCCTGTGATTACGGCCGAGCCGTCGCGAACCGTCTGCTTTTTCTTTGTGATTGCGTTGAACAAATATTCAAATGCGACTGTGGAAGCGACGCTTGCCAAAATCGTCAGCAAGGCCGGGATTCCAAAAAGAATTACGCCGTAGACTGTTTCTGGCAGCAAGGCCAAAACAACGGTCCACATAATGTGAGGCGTTTTTGTTCCGCTTGAAATGTGCGGAGAAGAAGAAAGCTGAATCATTTTGCGCCTCCCTTGTCGTTCGCTTTTGCGGCGGCCGCGGCCCTTTCGGCGGCGATTCTTCCGCGCTCAAGATTTTTTCCCATTCTGATTGTTTGCACAAGGCGGACTGTGGCCGGGCAAACGTAAGCGCAAGAGCCGCATTCAATGCAGTCCATCAAGCCGTATTTTTTGGCGTCGTCCAAATCTTCGGCGTTCACCGAGCGGACAATCATTACAGGAGTCAAGCGCATCGGGCAAACCTTGACGCATCGAGCGCAGCTGATGCAGGGGCTTGTTTGGGCAGTGTCAATTTCGTCAGCGGTAAGGAACAAAACGCCGCTCGTTCCCTTTTGAACCGGGAAGGCCGCGCTTTGCATTGAAAATCCCATCATAGGTCCGCCCGACAAAATTTTCGCAACCTTGTCGTTGTCAACTTCTATAACGGAAGGAATCAAGTCGCTCACCAAAGTTCCGATTGGAACAAAGAGGTTTTTGGGCTCCTTTACGCCAAGGCCGCTTACGGTAAAGGCGCGCTCAATCAAGGGCTTTCCAAGCCTAAAGGCGTCGCTTATCGCGCAAACTGTTCCAACGTTGCAAACAACGCAGCCCGCGCTTGCTGGAAGTCCGCCGGCCTTCACTTCGCGGCCGGTCACAGCAGTGATTATGTCTTTTTCCGCGCCCTGCGGATATTTTGTCTTCACGACTTTTATTTGAACTTTTTCTTTTCCGGAATCAGCGGCTTTTTTTGCGGCTTCCTCAAGCTTTGGAATCAAGTGGGCCTTGTTGCTTTCCAAAACGATGTCGGCTTCTCCGCCAACTATTTTTTGGACAATCAAAAGGCCGTCGACAACTTTGTCGGCGCTTTCGTCCATCGTTTGCTCGTCTACAGTCAAGTAGGGTTCGCATTCGGCCGCGTTGAGCAAAACGTATTCTATCTTGCAATCCTTTGGCGGGTTGAGCTTTACGTGAGTGGGGAAGGACGCTCCTCCCATTCCGCAAATGCCCGCGTCCCTTACGCGCGCCAAGGCCTCTTCTTTTGAGCAAGAAAAGGGATCCAAGGCCGGCATGAACTGCTCGCCCGCGTACGGATCTTCGTCAGCGGCGATTACGACGCACGGAACTTCCGAGTTTGCGGTAGAAAGGTTTGAAACGATTTTCTTTACGGTTCCGCTAATGGGCGAATGAACGGGAGCGCTGACAAATGAATCGCTTTTTGCAATCACTTGTCCACGCGCGACTTTGTCGCCCACAGCTACAATCGCTTGATTGGGCGCTCCGCCCATCGTTATTGGTATTGTGAGACTTTTGGAAGCGGGAAAGGCGCTTGTGATTTTTTTGCCTTCCGCCAATTCCTTTCGTTCGGGAGGATAGATTCCTCCTTTAAAGGTGAAGGTTTTCATGTAAGTTTAATTCTCCAAATAAAGTTCGCCAAATATTATAGCATACTTCGCTTGCTTTTGCTAGCGCAAAAAGCGCGCCTTTGCTTATAAAATAACGGAATTATTTTTTTATGAACTGAAGGGCCTGAAAAAAAATTTATTTTTAGCGCTGGCGTTTTCCTTATGCCTTTCGTTGATTTCCATGGCCTTGTGCTTTATTTTAAGAAATTCGCGGGCTATCGTGGGGTCAAAGTTTACGCCTATGCCGTTTTCAATGGCTTCAAAGGCTTCGTCGTAGGCCATTCGGGCCTTGTCGTTTTTGGGAGCCACCATAGAGTCAAAGGAATCGATTATGGCCATGATTCTTGCGCCTAAGGGAATTTTTTCTCCAGAAAGATTGTCGGGGTAGCCTAAGCCGTCCCATCTTTCGTGATGGTAAGTCGCTATGTCGGATGCGATTTTAATGTATTCATGGCTTTCATAGCCGTCAAGAATTTCATGAACGATTTTTCCGCCTTCCTTTGCGTGGCGCTTTAATTGCTCGTCCTCTTCAGGAGTAAGGGGCCCTTGCTTTTTCAAAATGTCGTCCGGGACTACGATTTTTCCAATGTCATAGACAGGAACCGCCATCTTCAATAGTTTTACGTAATCAGGCGTCAAAACGTCTTTGCAGTAGCCCGCTTCCCTTAATTGCGCCGCCAGGATTTCCACGTATTCCTTTATGCGGCCAAGATGGTCGCCCGAGCCGACGTTGCGGTTTTCAACAAGGTTTGACAGGGTTTTTATTGTGTGCTTTTGCATTTTTATGATTTGAAGCCTGTTTTTTTCTATTTCAGTCGACTTGTCTTGAATCTCATCCTCGGCGTTTTTAAGCCTGCCTTCCGCAAAAGAGTTTGAGAAAATGAACATTATTATGAAGACCAAAGAATAGCCTGTGTTTACGAGCGAAAAGCCGGGAAAAAGAATTTGAATTATTTGGGCTGTTTGCGGAAAGAAAATGAAGGCCGCCATTATAATTATTTTGAACGGATGGATGGTCTTGATGTTCACAAGCAAATAAACGAAAAGGCCCGCGTACATCAACATTTGTACGGCCAAGGCCAAAAAGATAAAGTCTCCGCGCGAATAAAAATTGTCTTCGTTGATTCTGTACAAGAGTCCTGTAAAGGGAGTGGAAATCAGCAAGACGCTGTACGCCGCGGCTGAAAAAATCAAAAGTCCTGAAAAAAACTTCCTTCCTTTTTTTGGGCGCCTCACTTGATCCAAGAGGGCCGATATGCATTTTGCCGAAGAGTAGAGCAAAAGAAAAGCCGCGCAATAATAAAGAAATGCGGCCGCTGGCAATATTATGACGTTGGCCGGTCTGGATTTTCCGTCAAACAATTGAATGAAAATATCCACGCCCGACATTGCAAGGTTTATGAAAACGATGGTTTGAAACCATTTTCTCATTCTTCCCATGTCGCGGGTGTTTCTTTTGTTGATGCCGCTAGTGAAAATGGCAAGCAAAATTATTATGTCAATGAGAATGTTGTAAATGTCTAACGTTATGTTTGCCGATTCCATAAATTTCTTTGTTTTATCCTTACAATTATAACACAAATTTAGAAAAAATGGAGAAAATTTAGGAGAAACGCCATAATCTCAAGGGAAAAGGGCCTTTTTGAAGGAAATTTCGGCAAAAAAAAGCCCGGCCAGTCGGCCGGGCAATGCCCATCAGGCATTATCGGAGGCGTGGGTGGGAGGGGAAAACGCCCCCGACATTTATATTATCGTCACCACGCGTAAAATTCTTTAATTATTTTTAAAAAATTTTCCGATTTTTTCAGCCGCAAATGCGTTTTTGGCATTCGGCGTACAAATCCGCTGTTTTCTTGACAATATCCTCTGGAATTGTCTTGATTGACGGGTCTCCGGCCAAATTGTTGGCCTTGAGCCAGTCGCGGACAAACTGCTTGTCGTAGCTTGCGGGGCTTGTTCCGACCTTGTATTCAGCCTTGTTCCAAAAGCGGCTTGAATCGGGAGTCAAAACCTCGTCGGCCAAAATCAATTCGCCGTTTTCGTCAAGGCCAAACTCAAATTTTGTGTCCGCGATTATGATTCCGCGCTCAAAGGCGTAGTCGTAGCATTTTTTGAAAATGGCGATGGCCGTCTTTTCGATTTTTGAACCGAGCTCTTCGCCCAAGTCATTTTTCATGTATTCAAGGGTTACGTTTATGTCGTGGCCTTCCTTCGCTTTTGTGGAAGGAGTGCAAATCGGCTCGTCAAGCTTTTGGGCTTGCTCGTATTTTTTGTCAAAGGAATGGCCCAAGAAGGCCTCGCCTTTTTTGTAGGCCTCGTACATTGAGCCGAACATGTAGCCGCGGACAATCACTTCATACGGAACCATCTTGAGTTTTTTTACAAGCATAGTTCTGCCTTCAAATTCCGGCTTTTGGAATTCTGCGGGCATTTCATTAAGGTCGTTTGAAATCAAATGGTTTTTGGTGATGTCCTTTGTCAAGTCGAACCAAAAGTTGCTCAAGGCGTTAAGGACTTTGCCTTTTCCGGGAATTTCAACCGGCAAAATAACGTCAAAGGCGCTGATTCTGTCTGTCGTCACAATGACCATGCGGCCGTCTTCCAAATCATACACTTCGCGGACTTTTCCGCTGATGATTTTTTTCATATATCGCTCCTAAGATGCGTCTGTTTAGGCGCCATCATTCTTCATTTACGCTTGCGTCGACATTGACGCTGATATTGTAACTCTTTCCGTTTTGAATCGTGACTTTTTTTGTGACCTCGTAGCCGCCAAGGACGAATTTAAAAATGCGCTCGCCAGTCGCAAGTTCAAGGGGAACGTTGGCCTCTGTTTCCTCTCCGTCAACAAAGACTTGCGTTCCTTCCGGCGCCCTGATTCTTACACTTGGCGCGACGCTCTGCAAGTCCAAATTAAGTTCGGCTATGCGGGCTTTTTCTATCATTACCGAGCGGGATTCGTTCCTGAATTTGTCCGAAACAATAGAAACGTTTCGTTTTCCGGGCTTCAGCAAAATCAAGCCGCTTTCGTTGGGCGTCATTGCCTTTTCGTCAATAAAAACCGTGTATTCGCCTTCCTCTTGGGAAGCGTTGACTTTTAGGGCTCCGTAGTCGGTCAAGACTGCCTTTGCGCTCACTTCAAATTCCGCTTGCAAAACGCTTTGCGGAACGCCCTTCATCGCCAGCTGGTTTCTCAATAGAACAAAGCCGCGGCTTTTGTCCGCCATCAAGGTTTTGTCGGCGTAGGGGCTGGCCTTTATTGTGTTTCCTCTCATAAGGGGAATTATTATCGTCCAAGAAAGTTGGCCGGGGTAGAGGGCTGAATAAAGCTCCTGGCCGGAATAGTCTATGTTCTTTTCCGAGGGAACAGGAGAAACGTTGTTGTAAACAGAATAAAGAATCGTGTTGCGAAAGTTCGCCACGCTTTGAGGAATCTTTACGGTGACTTCAACGCCTTGAATGAAAATCGACGAGGCCGGAAACCTTATCGCAAGGCAATCGTTTATGCCGCAGTTTTTTGTTTCTGAATTTTCCGCTTCGCTTACGTCAAGGCAAACGGTTTTTCGGACGCGAAAAACTTCGGCGCTTGCATGCGCGGCCAGCGTCAATAGAACGAGGATTGAAAATATTGTTTTTCGAATCGCGAGCATTCCGTTCCTTTCTTCGGCTCGTGCCGAAAGGGTTAAAAATTTCCGTAGGCTTCCGGGTCAACCGCGTTTCCGTTAAGCCTTATTTCAAAATGCAAGTGCGGGCCTGTCACTTGGCCAGTGCTTCCGCTTTTTGCAATCAATTCTCCAGCCCTTACTATTTTGCCTTTTTTCGCGTCATCCTGAATCAATGAAAGGTGCGCGTAAAAGCTGGACATTCCTCCGCCGTGGTCAATTTGAATCCATTTTCCGTAGGCCCTGTTTTCGCCTATGCCGGTGATTGTTCCGCCCTTGCAGGCAAAAACGCTGGAGTCCTCGGGAACCGCCATGTCAACTCCCTTGTGGAATTGAGGCCTTCCCTTGTCAAAAGGATTTTCCCTTTGCCCGTATCGGCTGGAAATTCTGTAGTTCTTTACCGGCAGTTGCATCGATGTGTCTAAAAAAAAAGCGCGTTCTGTCGTCGTGAACTTTTCGCCAGGGAAAAAGGCGAAATTTTTTCCGTCAATATTATAGCGCAAATGCCCTGTTTCTTCCAATAGGGCAAGGCGGTTTTTTTGCAATAAAATTTCCAGGGCGCTCAAAGCCCCGTCTTCGTCCAAGGGAACAAAAATTCCGTCCAAAGTCGGAAGCAGGATAACTTTTCCCTTTAAAAATGAGTCGGCCGACGTTATTCCGTTCAAGACGCAAAAACTGTCGTAGCGAATGCAAAAGCGGCTGGCCAAGGCAAAAAGCCTGTCCTGGCTTTCTATTTTATAAGCGTAAAATGACGGAAAGACTTCCTTGCCGCTTGCCAAAAGCTGGCGCTGCTGCTCAACCTCGTCGTCGAATTGTTTTAGCATTATGTCTTTGTCGCTTCTTTTTGTGGACTTTATGAGGGGAACTCTTTCTGTTTGAATTGAAATCGGCTCGCTTGCGGCCGCTTTTGCGCTTGCAAGAAGGAGGAGGCCAAGCAGGGCAAGGCCTTTAAGCGCGGACTTTCTTTGCATTTTTTTCAACGCGGCAAAGGATTTGAAAAAGAATTATGGCGGCTATTACGCTGACAATGAAAAGGATTCTCTGCCAAAAGACCAAGGAAAAATAGGCTCCCAAAAAGCCCGCCGCCACGACAAGAAGCTTGGCCGCAAAAAAAAGGCTTCTTTTGACGCCAGCTTTTTTTGCAGAAACAATGATTTTTCGCAAGACAAAAATCGCGGCGGCCGCCAAAACAAGCGCTGAATAAAGTTCAGGCTTTTTGCTGGCGAAAAGCCAAAGCGGCGCGATTACGACAATACTCGTAACCACGCACGCCGCGATAAAACCCGCGAACTTCAAAAATGAGAAAATTTTGGATTTTATCTTTAGTTCCATTACTCTTCCGAAATTGCTTCCGAAGGGCAAACGCCAGCGCAAGAGCCACAGCTGATGCAAGTAGACGCGTCGATAACGCGTTTTGAGTCTTTTTCAGAAATAGCTGAAACCGGGCACTCGGGTTCGCACGCTCCGCAATTCACGCATGCGTCAGAAATTTTGTAAGCCATAAGACACTCCTTGTGATAATAAAATTCTCCAAAGAAATAATAACGCATAGTTATAAAAAAAGCAATAAAAAAAATAAATTTTTTCCAGCCTTTTTTCTATTGAAAGCCCTTGCCGCCGCCGTTATAATTAAGCCATGACTAAAGAAGAAATCGCGAAAATGATTGACCACACGCTTTTGGCCGCCACCGCGACCAAGGCTCAGATTTTAAAATTGTGCGCGGAGGCAAAGGAACATTCCTTCGCGTCCGTTTGCGTGAATCCTGTTTGGGTTCCCTTGGCCGCAAGCGAATTGAAGGCTTGTCCAGTCGCCGTTTGCACGGTTATCGGCTTTCCTCTTGGCGCCGAAAAAAAGGAAGTCAAAGCCTTTGCCGCCCGCCAAGCCGTTCTTGACGGAGCCGATGAAGTTGACATGGTGATAAACATCGGAGCGGCCAAAGACAATGATTTTGAGGCTGTTCAAGAAGACATAAAGGCCCTTGTCGATTCGGCCAAAGGCGCCGCCAAGGAAATTGGAAAAAGCGCTCTTGTTAAGGTTATCGTGGAAACTTGTTATTTGACTGACCAAGAGATTGAAGGCGCCTGTCTTGCGGCAAAAAAAGCCGGAGCCGATTTTGTAAAGACCTCCACTGGTTTTGGAACTCCAAAAGACCCTGACGGAAAGGCCCTTCCAAACGGAGCCCAAGTCCGCCACGTTGAGCTTATGCGAAAAACAGTCGGAAGCCAAATGGGCGTAAAGGCAAGCGGCGGCATCCGCGACGCCAATTCCGCCAAAGCTTTGGTCGCCGCCGGCGCCAACAGGCTTGGGTGTTCGGCCGGTCTTAAAATTATTGAAACTTGGAAATAGTAAGTCTGCACGACCGTCCGTATGGCGAGGAAATTATCCACAGGTCCGCTTTCGCGGACTGTCATTCGGCCGGCCTTAAGATTATTGAAGGTTGGAAATAGTAAGTCTGCTCGACCGTCCGTATGGCAAGGAAATTATCCACTTGTCCGCTTTCGCGGACTGTCATTCAGCTGGCCTAAAAATATTGGAAACTTGGGAAGCGTAAGTTTAAGCGGCCAGCTGGATGGTATGGAAATTATCCACTTGTCCGCTTTCGCGGACTGTCATTCGGCCGGTCTTAAAATATTGGAAACTTGGGAAGGTTAGGGGCGGGTGATTTGCCAGAGCATCTTGTTGTCTTGGATGAACCAGCGGACGCGGCCTTCTGTGTACAGGTAGGTCAAGTAGGAGCGCAGGGTGCTTCCGATTAGCATGAATTGGCTGAGGCGTATGTTCATGTCGCTCTTGTCGGCAAAGGCCTTTAAAAGCTCCTCGTGGCTTTTTGGCTCCTTTAAAATCTCTTCAATAAGCCTTTCGTTTGAAATTGTGGAAATAAGGTTCAGTTCCGCAAGCTCGTCAACTTCGTCGTAAAGGTCTCCGTGGCTTGGAACGAAAATGTCGGCCGGAATTTTTTCGATGCGGCAAATTGATTCCTTGAACGATTTTATGTCCACGATAAATGGCGTCCAAAAGCGCTTTATCATTGAGCGGCCGAAAATTCCGTCGCCGGCGTAAAAAACTTTTTTTGAGTCGGGGCTGGTCGCCAAAACTCCAATCATGTCAAAGCTGTGGCCGGGCAGGGGAATGAATTCAAATTTAAATCCGCCGCAGTCAATCTTTTGATTGTCATAAATAACTTTGTCAACCAAGCATTCTTTTGCGTGAAAATAAGGTATGTCGATTTCCGGAAGGGGGAAGGCGCCATAAAAAACTTGCGCTTGGATTTGCGGCGTTTCGGCGCAGGATTTTTCGGCTTGCGTCATCCAAATCTCGCAGCCGGTTGTTTCTTTTAGCCAAGCGTTTCCGCCAATGTGGTCGGCGTGGGCGTGGGTGCAAATCGCGGCCTTTACTTTTAT
>JAILDQ010000236.1 GCA_024689365.1 Treponema sp.
AAAAAAGAATAGCTTAAAGCTGGAAAGGTCTTCAAACGCTTTTAACGGATGTTCCGCCTTTGAAACGTCATAAACGCGAATGACCAAGCCCGCGCTCACAAGCCATTCAATAGCCTCTTCAAATTCTCTGGCGCGCGCTCCTTGTTTTACGCATCCATAAATAAATTTTTCGTTCTCTTTTGATAGTTGGCTTACAAGGCTTCTAAACACAAGCAAAATTCGGGCCGCGTTTATTTTTTTATTGTGCTTTGAAAAATCGCTTTCATAAAGATCGAGCAATTCTTTTTGAATCCGCGCGACTATGCCGGCGTTTTTGTCTTTTGCCCAAGTTGCCACACATTCAGGAAGTCCGCCGACAATCAAATAATCGCGGTATTGTTCCATAAGCTTTGCATGCTGAATTTCGATTATTTCTTCAGGCGGCGTTTCTTCCAAATATTTTAAAAGTTCTGGTTGAACCGCGCCCAAAAATTCTTCATAATCAAACGGATAAATATCAAGCAAATTTACTTTACCAACCGGGTAGCTCATTGGTTCCGCAAGCAAAGTTCCTAAAAGACTTCCCGCGGCTATTACATGATATTCATTGGCTTCTTCGCAAAAATACTTTAAGGAATTAAGGGCGTTGGGACATTCTTGAATTTCGTCAAAAACTATAAGATGCTTTTGAGGCTCTATTTTATCGTTATATATTGTTCCCAATTGCAAAATGATTCTGGAGGGATCCTTGTTTTTTTCAAAGATTCCGGAAAGGCCTTCTTCCTTGTCAAATGAAAAATAGAATGTCTTTTCATAATTAAGCCGGCCAAATTCTTTCATAAGCCAAGTTTTGCCAACCTGACGGGCGCCCTTTAAGACCATAGGCTTTCTTGAAGATGAGTTTTTCCATTCAATAAGTTTTTGCGTCGCCTTTCTATACATAATTCAAGGCATTATATCGCGATTTACACATTTTTGCAAGAAATTTTCGCGCTTTTTACACATTTTTGCAGGATTTTTTCTTGATTTTTACACGTTTTTGCATTTTTTCAAAAAAAAGCCGCCCCGCGTTCTGCGGGGCGGCCCTTTTTGGTCAGTTTCCAGTTCTAGTTTTGCCGCGACCTTAGCCTGCGATTTCTTGGGCTTTTGGCTCGGCCTTGATTTCAAGGTAGGCGTAGCTGTAAAGGATTTCGGCGACGTCGTTCAAGGGCTTTCGGACGCTTACGCCCATGTTGCGGGCAAAGGCGGAGGCGGCAAGGTTGGCCTTGGGGTTCCAGAGCTTGGCGTTCTCAAGGTTGACGTAAACGCATTTTTCACTGGCGGCAAGGGCCTTGATGTGGCTGTTGAGGGCGGCGACGATTTTGTCGTTCTTTGGGTTGTTCACGTTTACAAGGGCGACGCGGCACTTTTTGTTGGCCGCCTTTATCGCGGCGAGCAAGGAAAGATAATTTTTGTCAAAGGCTTCGGCGTTGTTTTGGAAGGCGGAGATGTCGTTGTCGCCAAGGTGGAGGATGATTCCTTCCGGCTTAAGGTCTGAAACGTTCTCTTCAAAATAGGCCTTTGCTTCTTTTACGCTAAGGGCTGTGGCGCTGCGGTTGTACAATTCAAAGTTGAATGAGAATGCCTGGGCAAGTTCAGTAACAGGGATTTCCTTGTCCATAGTTCCGCCGAGAAGAACCACCTGGTTCTTTTTTGAAAGTCCGTTCAATTCCTTAAAGTTCATGTTGTCCTCCTTTGAAACTTTAATTGTTTTGTTTGTGTCAATTTTTATTTTAAGGTCCGCGATTTTTTGCCTTACGGCGGCGGAAGCCTTTTTATTGTCGAGCGACTTGTTTCTGGCGTAGACTATCACGTTGCAGAAAACAATCGCAAGGTTCAAGAAATAAACTGCGAGAACATAATTAAACTGAGCGTTAATTATCTTCGCCGCAATTCCAGCCAAGTAGCCTGTGATAATCAAAGTGATAAAAGCAAGGCTTGTTCCCTTTGCGGTTCTTGCCTTATACGCCTTGATTACATTGAGAGGCCACGAAAAGCCAAAGCACAAAAGCATGCAGCATTCAAAGATGTGAGCCATTTCCATTTTTATTTTCACCTCGTTTTTATTTATGCCCGAATGATAGCAGAACTTTTTTTGCATTGCAATTTTTTGAAAGTTTTAAAAACAAAAAAATCGGCCGCCCGCTTTTTTTACTTACAAAAGGTTTTCTAAAGTTTTTTTTAGCGGTATAATAAAAGAATGCCGTATGAAAAAGCGCCGCAAAGCCTGAACAAAATCCGCCACGAAATGCAATGGAGCCACCTGGCCCTAATCATTTTGATTACAGTCCTTTTGTCGTCCGGCGGCGCCTTCCTTAACATTCAGGCAAACGAAAAGACCTTTGACCAAACGCTTCAAGACACCGCAAAGCTTATTTCAAGCCAGTACGAATTTACAAAAGAGCTTCCGCCAGACGAGCAAGTGATCTTCCTTGACTTGATAACAAAAAGCCTTTCCGACATCGATAGAATTTCAATCGTCCGAGACGACCTTACAAGAATCTACCATACAAACCATTCTTTAATCGGAAAAAAATATTCAGGAACGGTCCCGGTTTTTGTTGACGGAGAGGACGGCTTTTACACAGAAGACACCACAGGTCCTTCCGGGCCCCAGCGCCGCGCCTATTCAGAGCTTTACGATTCTGACGGAAAGCATTGCGGCTTTATCATCACGATTATGCTCAGAAAGTCAATCGAGTCGGTCACCCACAGATCGGCGCTGCTCTTTGTTTTTGTCACCCTCGCGGCGATCGCGATAGAACTTGCGCTTGCAAAGACCCTTTCGCTCCACATAAAAAAACAATTCCTTGCCTTTGCCGAAGACCTAGAAGGAACAAAATTTTTGGTCGATTCCATGCGCGCAAACAACCACGACTTTACCAACAAGCTTCACGTGATTCTCGGCCTATTGCAAATCGGCGAATACAAAAAGGCGCAAGGCTACATAGAAAACATTTCCATAATCCAGCGGCAAACGGTCAGTTCCGTAATGAACGCGATTGAAAACCCTTCGTTCGCCGCCCTCCTTATCGGAAAAATCGCGCGCGCCTGCGAATGCAACGTCCGCTTTATCCTAGACCAGAACACCCGCTTTGTTTCAAAAGACATTTACATTCCGTCGGAGGCGCTTGTCACGATTACAGGAAACTTGATTGACAACGCGCTTGACGCCATGAACGCGCCCGCGGAAATTTCCGACTCTCCAAGGGAGCTTCATTTTTGCGTGATGACCTCTCCTGGAAAAATGCTGATAACAGTAAAAGACACTGGGCCAGGAATTCCAAAAGAGCTTGGGGAGCGGATTTTTGAAAACGGATTTTCTACAAAAGGAAGCGGGCGCGGCGTTGGCCTTTACCACACAAAGCAGCTTGTTGAAAGT
>JAILDQ010000176.1 GCA_024689365.1 Treponema sp.
AATGGTTTGGAATTAATTCCGCTTTCCGCTAGTCAGATTTAATATTAACAAAAGAGGCTCCGCTTTGCGGAGCCTCTTTTGTTTTGCGTCGCCAACAAAAATTACTTTGGCCTATACTGCATTCGCACGTGGCGGCTGTTTCGTTCGGACGGAATCTTTTGTAGCTCAAAGTCGTCCTTAAGGTAAAGAATCAAATCCGAAAGTTTTTTAAATCCGTAGTCCAAGGTGTCAAAGCCTGGGTCTTGGCGCTTGAAGAAATTTCCCGCGGCGCTGACTTCCGCCCAACCGTCGTCGCCCGCGTAATTTTCGTAGGCGTTTGAAAGCAGCTTGAAAATTTTTCTGAACTGGCGGTCGGTCATTTTGTCGCCGGGCGACTTTCTAAAGAAAGCGTTTCTGACTTTTGAAACCTTGTGAACCTTTTGTTTCGCTTCGTCAGCCTTTTCCTCATTGTCGTCGTCGTCATCGTCTTCTTCGTTCAAGTTTTCAATGTAAATGAAATTGTCGCAAGCGTTCACGAATGACGGCGGAGTCTTTTTTTGTCCAACGCCAAAAACAAAAATCTGGCTTTCGCGCAAGCGAGTGGCCAATTTTGTAAAGTCCGAGTCGCTTGTTACAAGCGCGATTGAATCGTACTTGTCTGTGTAAAGCAAATCCATCGCGTCGATAATCATCGCCGAATCGCTGGAATTTTTTCCTTGCGTGTAGGCGAATTGCTGAATCGGAATTATCGCGTTGTCGTTCAAATCCCGCTTCCAGTTTTTTAAGTGTTCCGAAGAAAAGTCTCCGTACGCTCTTTTTGTTATGATGTGGCCGTGAACCGCGATGGCCTGCAAAATCACCCTGAGTTTTTTTCCGGGTGTGTTGTCCGCGTCAATCAAGACCGCTATGCTTTTTTCACTTGTTTCCATAAAATGTTTTTCTCCTATTTTTTTTACAACTCAACCGCTTCCGACCAATACTCTTGGTTGTAAATGTCCGTGAATCTGAACATCAACTTGGCCTTTCCGTTTCCGACTTTTGTGTTGCTGATTTGAACTTCGCTTCCGACAATCCAAGGCTCTCCAAGATAGTAGCTGTCTTGGTATTTTCCGTCGTAAGAGTAGTAGTCGCACAAAAAGTCAATCTTGTCGCCGCTTTTAAGCGCTGTGGCAGTTTTTGCGACTTCAAGCGTGGCGCCCTTGTAGTCGGCGCTTACGCCGGAAATTTTTCCGTGGGGATTTTGATTGTCAAAGACAAGCCATAAGTTAACGCGCTTTCCGTTGAGCAAGGCGGGAACGCGGCCTGTGATTGTGTATTGGTCTCCGATTTCTGTCGTGTCGGTGTGGTAATAGGCAACCGGCTGTCCGTTGATGGAAAGCCAAGTTTTGTCGCTTGGCGCGAGCAAGTCTCCAGAATCCGTAAACTCGTAGACGTTGTCCAAGCCTAAGTCGATGTAACCGTTTCCGTCGTCGTAGAACATGTTCAAGTCAAGCGCGTGAACCAAGTTCCATTGCTCTTCGCTCATTGTGATGAATTTAATTTGGCCGGAAGATTTCCAAAACAAATTTGTTTTGTCAAAATAATTCATCGAAATGTATTCCGCGCTTTCTTTTGTGGAAAGGGCTCTTCCTTTCATGAACTTTTTGTTGCGGCCAGTAAGTCCGTTGATCAAAACGCTCGTCAAATCGTTTGAGCCGCCGGAAGAGCCGCCGCCCAAAAATGCTCCGAGCAATTCGCCAATCGCGTCGGAAGAAGACGAGCCGCCTCCGTTTCCGAGCAAATCAAAAAGAGAGCCCATTGGAGATGCTGAACCGCCTGCGGCGACTTGTCCGCTAACTTCAAGGTTTGCAAATTCGCGGATGCATTCAGCGTAGCTTTGGTCCATTCCAATCGCGTCGTAAGTGTCGCAGATTTCGTCAACGCTTGAAACGCGCTGGTACGGAAAGTAAATCGAAACGCCGTAAGCGTCGCTGATGTTTGAAGAGGTCTTGTTGTATTTTACGGCATTTGTAAGCGCCGCCGCCAAGGCTTTTCCTTCTTCGTTCGCGACGTTTTTGCAAAGGTGAACCAAGTCGATTTGGTCAATCTTTGAGCTTCTTGCAAATTCGCGTGTAAGGTATCGGGCGTCGGAAACTTTTTTGTATTCTTGGCCGGTGATTAAATTGGTGAGCGATTTTGAAAATGAAGCGAGCGGCTTTGGAACTGTGTGAGCGAATTCCGCCAAGTCAATTACAGAGAGGGTTGTTTGTTGGCCGCGGCATTTTATTCCGCATTGTTCCACAAAATCATCGGCGATGAGCTTTCCGATTTTAACTGTAGGCATGGAAGTGTCCGCGGCGAATTTTGTAAGCCAGTTTGTGTAATACCAACCGATGCCTGGCTCTGTCTCTTCCGAACCAATCATGTAGTCTGCGTGCGGGTTCAGCATCAAGGCTGTTTCCGCGGTCGCCATCAAGCAAGCGTCAAAACCGATGAAGTCAAATTGAACGCCGCCAGCCTTTAGCGCCTTGTTGATGTTCGCCAAATTCATCGAGCCGCTTGACGGGAATTTTTCGTCGTAACCGTAACCGCTTACCGAGCCTCCGCCGTGATCCCAGAAAATCAAAATGTTTCTGTTTGCCGGATAATTTTTCGCAGTCCATTTTATAAAGGCTGAAAGGGTTGCGGGATCCGTCATCTTTTTGGCGCCGTCGTTTTTTACAAGGGTTTTCAGCTTTCCGTTTGTCACTTGATAAACTTGGTTTGCGGAATTTGAAATTGAATTTATTTTCCACTGCTTGCAACCGCCGGTATAAACTATGATGTTAATCTTGTCTCCGAAAATTGCCGCGGCCATTTCCGAAAGGTCTGATGAAGCCATTCCGTATTGGGATTCCAAATCGGTTCCGCACATGTAAACCATCATTGTAACTGTGTCGCTTCCGCCGCCTGCGATTTGTGTGTATTTCGCTCGCGAGCCTTGCGCGACGTTTGTGTCAACTTTTGAATCCGACGCGTTCACTCCGGACGATCCTGATGATTGGCTTGTCATTTGCGGCGAGCTGTCAAAGCCTTGGCCGGAAGAGCTTTCGATTGCCTGTAAAATTTCTTCCACAGCGCCGCCGCTTTCTTGGCCTGAAGAGCCTTGGCCAAAGTCTCCGCCAAAGAAAATTTTTATCAGCAAAAAGACAACGATTAAAATTAAGCTTCCGCTTCCGCCGCGAGTCACGGCCTTCTTTCCAAAGCCGCTGTCATTTCTTGAAGAATATCCGTCGGAAGAACCGACTGGTCCTGTTCCCAAGCCGTCTCCGCGTCTGTAGGCGCCTTTTCCGCCTTCGGTCACATTCTTGTCTCTTCCGCGAGGTCTCTTTGTGTGGTCCATTTTTTTTCTCCGAATAGGAATTGTTTTCCGCTTTTATTATAACAAAAAATCTATGGCGGTTCAATTAAAATGCGAAGATGCCTAGGCTTGAAGATTTTGCCTTTAAGTGTTATCATATGCTAACTTTAGAAAAAGTTTATGGAGCCTTTGCAATGAATAAAATCATAAAATTTTCTTTGGCGCTTTTTTGCCTTGCCTTGATTTCTTGCGGCGGAAAAAGATCCCTTAATGACGGAACTTGGACTGGAAGCGGGGAAGGGCGAAACGGCCCTGTCGAAGTGTCTGTCACCGTTAAAGACGGCGAGGTTGCAGACGCGAAAGTTTTGAGCGAGCAAGAAACTGAAGACGTCGGAAAGCCCGCGATTCAGCCGATACTGGACGAGTTTTTGCAAACGGGCGGCGACACAAGCGAGGTTGACATTGTTAGCGGAGCCACCTTGACAAGCGACGCCTTGCTTGACGCTTTGGACGCCGCCCTTGACGCAAGCGCGGGAATAGAAAAAAAGAAGGTAAAATTCAAAGACACAAAATGCGACATTGTTATTGTCGGAGCGGGCGGAGCCGGTTTGGTCGCGGCGACGGAAGCAGCCAGCCGCGGGGCAAAGACAATAGTTCTTGAAAAAAACGCGATTGTCGGCGGAAACACAAATTCTTCAACTGGCGGAATCAACGCGTCCTACACAAAAGAACAGGCTCGCCTTGGCATCGAAGATTCTCCCGACGTTTTTTATGAAGACACAATGCGCGGCGGAAAAAATATGAACGACCCGGCTTTGGTCCGAACCTTGGTTGACAATTCCGCGGCTATGGTTGACTGGCTTGAGTCTGATTTGGTTGGAGCCGATTTGAGCGACGTTGGAATTTTTGGCGGAGCGACAAACAAGCGCATTCACAGGCCGCGCGGCGGGCAAGCGATTGGCGCGCACTTAGTTCCACTTTTGCGGGAAGCCGCGGAAGAGCAGGGCGCGGACATTCGCCTAAAGAGCAAGGTCGTTGAGATTCTTCAAGGAAAGAACGGAGAAGCCGCCGGCGTAAAAGTATTGCGCGACTCAAACGAGTATACGATAAAAGCAAAGGCTGTGATTATTGCGACCGGCGGTTTTGGAGCCAATCCTAAAATGGTTGAAAAATACAGGCCCGACCTCGCGGCTTTTGGCACGACCAACCAGCGCGGCGCGACGGGCGACGCTTTTTCCATGCTTGAAAAATTTGACGCGGCCACAACTCAAATGGAACAGATTCAAACGCATCCAACTGTCGTTCCAAAAAACGGAACGATGATTACCGAAGCGGTTCGCGGTAACGGCGCGATTTTGATTGACAAAAGCGGAAATCGTTTTGTCGACGAAATGCAAACGCGCGACCTTGTTTCAAAAGCGATTTTGGCCTGTCCAGAAAAAAAGGCTTTTCTAGTCTTTGACCAAGGCGTTAGGGAATCCCTAAAGGCGATTGAAAATTACGCCAAGCATAATTTGTTGACAGAAGCGCAAAGCCTTGACGAGCTTTCAAAAAAACTTGGAATTGATAGCGGCCGATTTGAAAAGACAATCAAGAGGTGGAATTCTTTTGTCGCGGAAAAGAATGACAAAGACTTTGGCCGAAACAAAAAAAGCATGGACCGCGCTTTGGACAAGGCACCGTATTATGCGATAGAAGTTGAGCCGGCCATCCACCACACGATGGGCGGCCTTAAGATTAACAGTTCGGCCCAAGTTATGAATAAAAGCGGGAATGTAATTCCAGGCTTGTACGCTGCAGGAGAAGTTACGGGCGGCGTTCATGGCGCCAACCGTCTTGGCGGAAACGCGGTCGCCGACATTTGCATTTTTGGAAAGATCGCCGCTGACAGCGCGCTTGAACAAATAGGAAAATAAAAAAAGCCGTCCGATTTTTGAAGGAGCCTTCAATTGTCGGGCGGCCTTTTTAATCGCTTGTCTTATTTTTTATTATTCACAATTTCGCGCGCGAAATTGTGAATAATAAAAAATAAGACAAGCGATTAAAAAGGCCGCCCGACAATTGAAGGCTCCTTCAAAAATCGGACGGCTTTTTTTATTTTCCTATTTGTTCAAGCGCGCTGTCAGCGGCGATCTTTCCAAAAATGCAAATGTCGGCGACCGCGTTTCCGCCAAGACGGTTGGCGCCATGAACGCCGCCCGTAACTTCTCCTGCAGCGTACAAGCCTGGAATTACATTCCCGCTTTTATTCATAACTTGGGCCGAACTGTTAATCTTAAGGCCGCCCATCGTGTGGTGGATGGCCGGCTCAACTTCTATCGCATAATACGGTGCCTTGTCCAAAGCGCGGTCCATGCTTTTTTTGTTTCGGCCAAAGTCTTTGTCATTCTTTTCCGCGACAAAAGAATTCCACCTCTTGATTGTCTTTTCAAATCGGCCGCTATCAATTCCAAGTTTTTTTGAAAGCTCGTCAAGGCTTTGCGCTTCTGTCAACAAATTATGCTTGGCGTAATTTTCAATCGCCTTTAGGGATTCCCTAACGCCTTGGTCAAAGACTAGAAAAGCCTTTTTTTCTGGACAGGCCAAAATCGCTTTTGAAACAAGGTCGCGCGTTTGCATTTCGTCGACAAAACGATTTCCGCTTTTGTCAATCAAAATCGCGCCGTTACCGCGAACCGCTTCGGTAATCATCGTTCCGTTTTTTGGAACGACAGTTGGATGCGTTTGAATCTGTTCCATTTGAGTTGTGGCCGCGTCAAATTTTTCAAGCATGGAAAAAGCGTCGCCCGTCGCGCCGCGCTGGTTGGTCGTGCCAAAAGCCGCGAGGTCGGGCCTGTATTTTTCAACCATTTTAGGATTGGCTCCAAAACCGCCGGTCGCAATAATCACAGCCTTTGCTTTTATCGTATACTCGTTTGAGTCGCGCAATACTTTTACGCCGGCGGCTTCTCCGTTCTTTCCTTGAAGAATCTCAACGACCTTGCTCTTTAGGCGAATGTCCGCGCCCTGCTCTTCCGCGGCTTCCCGCAAAAGTGGAACTAAGTGCGCGCCAATCGCTTGCCCGCCGCGCGGCCTGTGAATGCGCTTGTTTGTCGCTCCGCCAAAAATTCCAACGTCGCTCAAATCGGCTCCAACCAAATCAGACTCAAGCCAGTCAACCATAGCCGCGGAATTGTCAACCAAGGTTCGGACCAAAGCCGGGTCGTTCATATTTTTTCCGCCGCGCATTGTGTCTTCATAAAAAACGTCGGGAGAATCTTCGATGCCAAGGCGAGCCTGTTCTTTTGTGTAGGACGCGTTGATTCCGCCAGTTGAAGAATTTGTGTTTCCGCCGACAATCGCGTTTTTTTCAAGAACTATTGTCTTTGCCCCGCGGCTGGCTGCTTCCGTCGCCGCGACCAAACCGGCTCCGCCCGCTCCGACAATAACAATGTCGCATTTTGTGTCTTTGAATTTTACCTTCTTTTTTTCTATTCCCGCGCTTGCGTCAAGGGCGGCGTCCAAAGCGTCAAGCAAGGCGTCGCTTGTCAAGGTGGCTCCGCTAACAATGTCAACCTCGCTTGTGTCGCCGCCCGTTTGCAAAAACTCGTCCAGTATCGGCTGAATCGCGGGCTTTCCGACGTCTTCAGTTTCTTGCTCGCTCAAAACTTTCGCGTCTGCAACCTCGCCGTCTTTAACGGTGACAGACACTTCGACAGGGCCGTTTCGCCCTTCCCCGCTTCCAGTCCAAGTTCCGTCATTAAGGGATCTTTTTCCGCCGCAAGAAATCAAGGCAAGGCAAAAAAGCGCCAAAGAAAATTTTATGATTTTATTCATTGCAAAGGCTCCATAAACTTTTTCTAAAGTTAGCATATGATAACACTTAAAGGCAAAATCTTCAAGCCTAGGCATCTTCGCATTTTAATTGAACCGCCATAGATTTTTTGTTATAATAAAAGCGGAAAACAATTCCTATTCGGAGAAAAAAAATGGACCACACAAAGAGACCTCGCGGAAGAGACAAGAATGTGACCGAAGGCGGAAAAGGCGCCTACAGACGCGGAGACGGCTTGGGAACAGGACCAGTCGGTTCTTCCGACGGATATTCTTCAAGAAATGACAGCGGCTTTGGAAAGAAGGCCGTGACTCGCGGCGGAAGCGGAAGCTTAATTTTAATCGTTGTCTTTTTGCTGATAAAAATTTTCTTTGGCGGAGACTTTGGCCAAGGCTCTTCAGGCCAAGAAAGCGGCGGCGCTGTGGAAGAAATTTTACAGGCAATCGAAAGCTCTTCCGGCCAAGGCTTTGACAGCTCGCCGCAAATGACAAGCCAATCATCAGGATCGTCCGGAGTGAACGCGTCGGATTCAAAAGTTGACACAAACGTCGCGCAAGGCTCGCGAGCGAAATACACACAAATCGCAGGCGGCGGAAGCGACACAGTTACAATGATGGTTTACATGTGCGGAACCGATTTGGAATCCCAATACGGAATGGCTTCATCAGACCTTTCGGAAATGGCCGCGGCAATTTTCGGAGACAAGATTAACATCATAGTTTATACCGGCGGTTGCAAGCAGTGGAAAATAAATTCAATTTCAAATTCCGCAAACCAAGTTTATCAAGTGACAAACGGAAAGCTGAAAACCCTTGTAAAAAACGACGGCGCCAAAAAGATGACGGATCCCGCAACCCTTTCAGCCTTTATAAAATGGACTGCGAAAAATTATCCGGCAAACAGAAACATTTTGATTTTCTGGGATCACGGCGGAGGCTCGGTAAGCGGTTACGGTTACGACGAAAAATTCCCGTCAAGCGGCTCGATGAATTTGGCGAACATCAACAAGGCGCTAAAGGCTGGCGGCGTTCAATTTGACTTCATCGGTTTTGACGCTTGCTTGATGGCGACCGCGGAAACAGCCTTGATGCTGAACCCGCACGCAGACTACATGATTGGTTCGGAAGAGACAGAGCCAGGCATCGGTTGGTATTACACAAACTGGCTTACAAAATTCGCCGCGGACACTTCCATGCCTACAGTTAAAATCGGAAAGCTCATCGCCGATGATTTTGTGGAACAATGCGGAATAAAATGCCGCGGCCAACAAACAACCCTCTCTGTAATTGACTTGGCGGAATTCGCTCACACAGTTCCAAAGCCGCTCGCTTCATTTTCAAAATCGCTCACCAATTTAATCACCGGCCAAGAATACAAAAAAGTTTCCGACGCCCGATACCTTACACGCGAATTTGCAAGAAGCTCAAAGATTGACCAAATCGACTTGGTTCACCTTTGCAAAAACGTCGCGAACGAAGAAGGAAAAGCCTTGGCGGCGGCGCTTACAAATGCCGTAAAATACAACAAGACCTCTTCAAACATCAGCGACGCTTACGGCGTTTCGATTTACTTTCCGTACCAGCGCGTTTCAAGCGTTGACGAAATCTGCGACACTTACGACGCGATTGGAATGGACCAAAGCTACGCTGAATGCATCCGCGAATTTGCAAACCTTGAAGTTAGCGGACAAGTCGCCGCAGGCGGTTCAGCATCTCCAATGGGCTCTCTTTTTGATTTGCTCGGAAACGGAGGCGGCTCGTCTTCTTCCGACGCGATTGGCGAATTGCTCGGAGCATTTTTGGGCGGCGGCTCTTCCGGCGGCTCAAACGATTTGACGAGCGTTTTGATCAACGGACTTACTGGCCGCAACAAAAAGTTCATGAAAGGAAGAGCCCTTTCCACAAAAGAAAGCGCGGAATACATTTCGATGAATTATTTTGACAAAACAAATTTGTTTTGGAAATCTTCCGGCCAAATTAAATTCATCACAATGAGCGAAGAGCAATGGAACTTGGTTCACGCGCTTGACTTGAACATGTTCTACGACGACGGAAACGGTTACATCGACTTAGGCTTGGACAACGTCTACGAGTTTACGGATTCTGGAGACTTGCTCGCGCCAAGCGACAAAACTTGGCTTTCCATCAACGGACAGCCGGTTGCCTATTACCACACCGACACGACAGAAATCGGAGACCAATACACAATCACAGGCCGCGTTCCCGCCTTGCTCAACGGAAAGCGCGTTAACTTATGGCTTGTCTTTGACAATCAAAATCCCCACGGAAAAATTTCCGGCGTAAGCGCCGACTACAAGGGCGCCACGCTTGAAGTCGCAAAAACTGCCACAGCGCTTAAAAGCGGCGACAAGATTGACTTTTTGTGCGACTACTACTCTTACGACGGAAAATACCAAGACAGCTACTATCTTGGAGAGCCTTGGATTGTCGGAAGCGAAGTTCAAATCAGCAACACAAAAGTCGGAAACGGAAAGGCCAAGTTGATGTTCAGATTCACGGACATTTACAACCAAGAGTATTGGTCGGAAGCGGTTGAGTTGTAAAAAAAATAGGAGAAAAACATTTTATGGAAACAAGTGAAAAAAGCATAGCGGTCTTGATTGACGCGGACAACACACCCGGAAAAAAACTCAGGGTGATTTTGCAGGCCATCGCGGTTCACGGCCACATCATAACAAAAAGAGCGTACGGAGACTTTTCTTCGGAACACTTAAAAAACTGGAAGCGGGATTTGAACGACAACGCGATAATTCCGATTCAGCAATTCGCCTACACGCAAGGAAAAAATTCCAGCGATTCGGCGATGATTATCGACGCGATGGATTTGCTTTACACAGACAAGTACGATTCAATCGCGCTTGTAACAAGCGACTCGGACTTTACAAAATTGGCCACTCGCTTGCGCGAAAGCCAGATTTTTGTTTTTGGCGTTGGACAAAAAAAGACTCCGCCGTCATTCGTGAACGCTTGCGACAATTTCATTTACATTGAAAACTTGAACGAAGAAGACGATGACGACGACGACAATGAGGAAAAGGCTGACGAAGCGAAACAAAAGGTTCACAAGGTTTCAAAAGTCAGAAACGCTTTCTTTAGAAAGTCGCCCGGCGACAAAATGACCGACCGCCAGTTCAGAAAAATTTTCAAGCTGCTTTCAAACGCCTACGAAAATTACGCGGGCGACGACGGTTGGGCGGAAGTCAGCGCCGCGGGAAATTTCTTCAAGCGCCAAGACCCAGGCTTTGACACCTTGGACTACGGATTTAAAAAACTTTCGGATTTGATTCTTTACCTTAAGGACGACTTTGAGCTACAAAAGATTCCGTCCGAACGAAACAGCCGCCACGTGCGAATGCAGTATAGGCCAAAGTAATTTTTGTTGGCGACGCAAAACAAAAGAGGCTCCGCAAAGCGGAGCCTCTTTTGTTAATATTAAATCTGACTAGCGGAAAGCGGAATTAATTCCAAACCATT
>JAILDQ010000180.1 GCA_024689365.1 Treponema sp.
CCGCTACAAAAAAGATAGCGGTGACAAAAGCCTTTTCTTTGAGGGAATCAGCGTGAAGCAAAGGTCCTTGCAAGGCGTTAATTTTTCCTTAGAAAAAAAATTATTTGAAAAATTTAATTTTGTCGAAGGCGGAATTGAAGAACGCCCCAACCACGATTCAATTTTAATTTCAGAGCCAGTCGCTAAAAAACTTGGCGTTCATATTGGAGACAGCGTTGTTTTGTTGATAGAAACTCCATTCGGCTATCAAAACACTATAAACCTTGTTGTTACGGGGATTTTTCAAGACTCAAGCGTTTTTGGAATGTACACTTCTTATATGGATTATCCGGCTTTAATGACAGCCTTAGGGTGGAGCCAATTTTCTACTGCGGAACTTTCATTTGATTTTGTGGACAAGATTTGCGTGTATTATCCAAACGGCTCTCCGAGTGAAAAAGAGCTTTTTCGCGTGCAATCTGAATTGGAAAAACGCTTTGACATGTTCCCCTTAAAGTTTGACAAAAAAGATTGGCAGGATTACGAGGTTCCTGAAGGAAAAGATGTTTACGCGCTGATTCCGTTGATTGCAAATGTTTCTGATTTGCAAAAACTTTCAAAGGCCTTGCGGGCGATTGTGGCTTTGATTGTCGTAATGCTTGTAGTGATTATTTCTGTTGGAATATCAAGCACATTTAGAGTCATAATATTAAAGCGCGCTGTGGAAAGCGGAACTTTCCGCGCTTTGGGAATGAAGCCCAGCGGTTTGATGGCCCTTTACTTTACGGAGATTTTGCTCTTGTTGATATCCGGAACCGCGATTGGGCTTGCGGCTTCTATTGTGATTGTAAAGATTGCCTCTGCGTACAACCTTTCGTTTATTTCAGGATTTGACTTGTTTTTGACCGGAGGCCATTTGTCGCCCGTATTTTACGCCGGAGAGGCTTCGGCTTTGCTGGCGATTATTTTCGTAACCACACTGGGCGCCGTGTTGTTTACTTTACGTAAACTAGTTCATATAAGTCCGGTTGGAGCGCTTGCCACTGTTACCTAAGCGACTTTCGGATTTGTTAGGAGTTTAAATTATGAAGAAGATTATTTTTGCATTGACAAGTTTGTTTGTTTTATCATCGGCTTTTTTTGCCCAAAAGATTTCTTTGGCAGACGCAAAAGAAATCCTAAAAAAGATTGATTATTCCACAGGCTATTTTGGAGTGGATTTTACAGGCGAATATGTTCTTGTTCAGGAAAAGCCTGGCCAAGGAAACAACATTACAAGCGCTATAATGCATCGACGCGACTCAAAATCAATGTGCACTATACGCATTACGGGACCTGACGCCGATAAAGGAAAGGGCTACGTTCAGTTTGACAAAAACATATGGTTCTACGATCCGTCAAATAGGCAGTTCACGTTTACCGCGCCTAGAGATAAATTTCAAGATACAAACGTAAATAATTCTGACCTTCGTCCGCAGCGTTACTCTGAGTATTACGATATCGCAGGCGCTGAATATGTTCAATTGGGAAAGCTTGATTGCGTTTGCATTTCATTGACGGCAAAAAAAGGGGTGTCAAACGAAATAGATTATCCTTCTATAAAATTATGGGCGACAAAGGATGATTGCCTTACTAGAAAGCGCGAGGATTACAGCCTTTCGGGACAGCTTTTGCGCGTGACTGCTATACCTAGCTATCAGAAGGTTGACGGACGTTCCGTTCCTTCAAAAATGGTAATTCAAGACCGTCTTCGCGGCTTGAAGATTAACGGAAAGGTAAAATACGAGAGCACACAGATAACAGTGTCGAATGTATCTTTTCAAAAGTTGGGAGATGTTGTATACTCAAAGCAATATCTTGAAAATATGAGCCTTTAAATGTGTATAAATTTTAACAATTTGTATTTTAGGCGAGCCTTGTCACTCGCCTTTTTTTTCTTATTATTTCTATTTTTCCCTAATCGAGAGGAATACGCGCAAACTTTTGTTACAAATAACGGAATCATCATGGAAAAGCTTCCTGACGAGGACGTTCAGGAAGTTGAGCGCTTGAACGAAGAAGCTGAGCTTGAAGACCAGCTTGAGCGCGAGCGTCAAGATGAATTGAATGCGGTCAATGTTGAAGATGTTGAAGAGGCTGACGCAATAGACGAACTTTTTGGAGATGAGTCAGAGGGCGATGTTGACGCGCCTGTCGTAACTCCCACGACGGAAATCGTAAAGGTTGACGCGAAGAACAAGCCTGTAGAATTTAGCGGAGATTTAAACGCCGAGTTGGGCGGATATGTTTGGTTATATCCTTGGGAGAGCACAAAACCTCTTGCCACTTTTAGCAATGTTTTGAAATTTATTGGTCGTCCTAGAACGGACTTTTATGTGTATGGCTCTTTTTTAACGCAGTTTCCGGAAATGGATTTTGGCGTTTATGAGCTTTATTTTGACTATACTTTGTTTGGAACCGCTGACATCAGCGCTGGAAAACGCGATATTTCTTGGAGCCTTTCAAGGATGTTGAACACAAACCTAATTGAGGAAAAGTGTTCGGTTATATCTTCTGAAGACGCTGCCAACAAACCCAAGCGAAAAACATCTGATTCAAAGTTTACTTTGGCAGCCACAATTCCCATTTTGTCTTATGCTTCGGTAAAAGGCTTGGCTCAGTATGAGAGCAATGCAATCGAAGATGAAATGCCGAATTATGTTTCTATTCTTGGAAAGCTTGAAGGCTATATCGGCAAATTTTCGGTAAGCGTTTTAGGCAAGCGTTGGGCTAAATCTGATGCATTAGGATTTGATCCATGTGTGGGAATGGAAGTTATTTCAACATTGCTCGGAAAGAACTCCAATATGTTCGTTCAAGGCTTAATGCATATTTCCACTAGTTCATGCAGAATTAGTCGCACAAAGTGGACTGCGGGCGTTTATAAGTATTTTGAGAATCCCGTTATGTTGGGGCTGTCGTTCGAATATCAGGGAGTTTGGGGCAGCAAAGAAATTTCCAATTCAGGCTCGATAGGCCAATTCAAAGGCGTTCAGCATTTGTTTGCGTCTGAAATCGGATGGTCTCGTTTTATTTGGTCAAAAAAATGGACTTTTGGCTGCAAATGGTTTCATGACACGGGAAACGATTATGGAACTGTTTTTCCTGTCATAGTTGTTGAAGAAGTTCTTCCGCACTTGGATTTTAAGACAACAGCGCCTATTTATTATGGAAGCCAAAAGAAATACGGCTTTGTCTTTGAGTTGGTCTTGAATCTTAAATACTAAAAGCTATTTGTTTTCGTAGTCTTGGCCAGTAATCACGCCGTCTTTGATGTGGATTACGTGGTCGCTCATGCTTACGATTTTTTGGTCGTGGGTTGAGAAGACAAAAGTTGTGTTCAATTCTTTGTTAAGCTTTTTCATCAACTGC
>JAILDQ010000302.1 GCA_024689365.1 Treponema sp.
TGTCGCCAAAGACTCTTCCATCGAAAAGTTTGAGGACCTCAAAGGAAAGAATGTTGCCGTAAAGAACGGAACAGCCGGAATGGACTTTGCCAATTCGCTTAAAGACAAGTACGGATTTACAGTTACTGTTTTTGAAGACTCTCCGACAATGTACCAGGACGTAGTTCTCGGAAACAGCGACGCTTGCTGCGAAGACACACCGATTATCGCTTCCAACATCAAGGAAGCCAAGCTTCCGCTCAAGATTCCCGCTGGAATGGAAAGCGAAGGCGCTCCTTACGGATTCGCCATCATGGACGCAAAGAACCAGGAATTGCTCGATATGTTCAACGCCGGTTTGGCCAACATTCGCGCCAACGGAACTTACCAAAAGATTTTGGACAAGTACTTGAAGTAATCATGACAAAACGCGCTGACTGACGCAAAGGCCGCCTCCGTTTGGGGGCGGTTTTTTTTATTTAAAAACTGTGCTATAATTATTGGCTGAGGTTCCTTAATGTCTAAGATTACCAAAAAAATAAACATCGCGATTATTGTGTTCGCTTTGGCGCTTGTGATTGCCAACATAACTAAGGATTATTTTCAAATTCGAGAGATTCTAAGCGAGACATACGATTCTTTTTTAGTCCAAAACTCATACACCGCGGCTTCGTATTTTAAGGGCGACAAGTTGGCTCAATACGCAAAGGAAGGAACAAAGTCAGATGAATACAAGGATTGCCTTATTAAACTTGCGAACCTTGCGGAAAACTCTGACATAAGTTTTTTGTATGTAATCATTCCCGACATGCCAGACTGCATATACAAGACTTACGTTTTTAACATTGTAAATTCAAAGCTTAGGCATAAATACAATCCATATCCGGCCGGCTATCGCGAAGACACAAAACCGTCTGGTTCCGCCAGGTATAAAAAGTTGATGGAAAACGGCGGCCATATAATCGACAACGATTACTTTTCCCACATTGGCTCGCGGACAAGGGTTTCTTTGGCCTTGCGCGATTCCAACGGAAAAAACGTGGGCGTCATTTGCGTTGAAAAGCACTTGGACAGCGTTGCGGAAATTTTAAAGTCTTACATGCGAATCGACTTGATTTACACGCCTCTGTTCACATTGTTGTTTTTGCTCCTCTTTAGTTTTTTCATCGGGAAAAAATTCGTTCAACCGATTATAAGCATTACAAAAGAAGCGGACAGCTTTGCTTCGCACGAGGCGCGTTTTTCAGACAAGTTGAAGGAGATTCACAGCAACGACGAGATAGAAACCCTTGCCCGTTCAATCGAAAAAATGGGAGTGGACATTCAACTTTACATCAAGGACTTGATGCGAGTCACCAGCGAAAAGGAAAGAATCGGAGCGGAGCTTTCCGTTGCGAGCGGAATCCAATCGGGAATGCTGCCCAAAAATTTTTCGCCCTACGATGATTATCCGGGCATTCAGCTTTACGCCAGCATGAAGCCCGCGAAAGAAGTTGGCGGCGATTTTTACGATTTCTTTTGGACAGAAAAAGAAAATCTTTGGCTCGTAATGGGCGACGTTAGCGGAAAAGGAGTGCCAGCCGCGATGTTTATGGCAATCGCAAAAGTCTTGATAAGAAACGCGGCCACTTTGAATTATTCGCCTGCCGAACTCTGCAACCGCGTTAACAAACAGCTTTGCCAAGAAAACGAAGAGGGACTTTTTGTAACTTGCTGGCTTGGCTGCGTGAACCTTTCTACTGGCAAAATGAAATTTGTAAACGCGGGCCACAATCCGCCGGCGTTTTACGACGGTTCGTCATATAATTTCTTGACTCAAAAAAGCGGCGTTATGCTGGCGGCCTTTGACGATTCAGAATACATCGAGCATGAAATTCAACTTAAAAAAGGAAGCAGATTGTTCTTGTATACCGACGGCGTTACGGAAGCGCAAAACAAAGAGAAAGAGCTTTTTGGAGAAGCCTTGCTTTTGGGGGCTTTGGCAAGAACCGCCGCGCTTTCGGCAAAAGACACAATTACGCTTGTGAACGCGGAAGTGGAGCGCTTTGCCAACGGAGCGCCGCAAGCGGACGACATAACCGCGCTTGAATTTGAGTTGGACGATTTTTATTCAATTCCAAGCGAGGAAAAAACATTGTCCGTTCCGGCAAGCGACGACAAGTTGGCGGAAGTTTTGGCCTTTATAAAATCTTGCATTCCCGATAACGCCGCAAAAGACCACGTGAACAAAATAGAATTGGCGGCGGAAGAGATTTTTGTAAACATCAGCCATTACGCTTACGAAGAGGGCGGCGACGCCAAAATTGTATGCAAGCGATATGCGAATGAGAGAATAAGCGTTTCTTTCATAGACTGGGGAAAGGAATTCAATCCCTTGGAGCAGGCCGATCCGGATTTTTCGCTTAGCGTTGAAGAAAGGCGGCTTGGCGGTTTTGGAATATATTTGACCAAGCAATTTATGGACAAAGTGACGTATGAGCGGCAAGACGGGAAAAACTGTATAACGATTGAAAAGAAATTTTCTTGAAAATAGAAGGGGCTGCTTTGCAGCCCCTTTTTTTATTGGATGAACTATCGTTCGATTGTCAGAAGTTTGTCCATGTTGGTCGCTTCAAGGACTTGCATGCAAAAGGCGGAAGGATTTTTGATTATTAATTTTCCATTGTTTGAAACCATGATTTTGTGGGCGAGCAAAATGTCGCGCAGGCCAGTGCTGGACATGTATTCAACGCCGCTTAAATCCAAATTCATCGTTTTGTTGTCTTTTGCGGATTCTCTGATGGCGGTTTCAAGCTGAGGCGCCGTGTTTGTGTCCAAACGCCCAGAAACCATAATGTCGATAATCGTTCCGTGTTGGTTTTTCGTTATTTCCATTTGCTTTTCCTCAATAAGAATTATACTACGAAATTTGAATTTTTTGAAGGGCAATGCGTTTTTTTCTGCAAAAAAAATAAAAATATGCTATAATAGTAAAGATAAGGAAATGCACTATGAGTAATTGCTTAAAATGCGGAACAATAATCATGCCCGGCGCGAGATTTTGTTCAAATTGCGGAACGCAAATCGAAAATCCCATTCCCGTAAAGCCATGTTCAAAATGTCTTTCTGGAATAGCCCTTGACGCCCTTTATTGCCCTTGGTGCGGAACAAAAAACGAAACGCATGAAAAGCCAAAGAGGGCCGTTGAAATTTCTTCCACAATTCCAGACATGATTAACATTGACGGCGGCTCATTTTTTATGGGAACTGGAGAACTTTCGCACACAGTCGAACTGTCGTCATTTAAAATGTCAAAGGCGCCGATTACGCAGGCTCAATACCAGTATGTAAGGAATTTAACGCCTTCAAAATTTCAGGGCGAAGACTTGCCTGTTGAAATGGTTGACTGGTGCGACGCGGTGATTTATTGCAACACCCTTAGCTTGATGATGCGCTTGACGCCTTGCTATTCAATCGGAAATACGACGGACCTTTCGCAATTGTCAAACACCAGTCCTGTATGGAAACGCTTGACTTGCAATTTCTTGGCTACAGGATTCCGTTTGCCGACAGAAGCAGAATGGGAATACGCGGCTCGCGGCGGAAAGAAAAAGAGCGGCAGCCTTTACGCTGGCTCCGACAACATTGACGAAGTGGCTTGGTACGGCGAAAACGCGATGATTGCAAGTCATCCTGTTTGCGAAAAAAAGCCGAACGCCTTGGGCCTTTACGATATGTGCGGCAACGTCGCTGAATGGGTTTTCGACGAATACAGCGAATATGAAAAGCAGAAGCAAATCAATCCGCATGGACCGTCTTTGATGACGAACGTCCATGTTAAGCGCGGCGGAAGTTGGCTTGACGACGCTGAACAGTGCAATGTGTTTTTTAGAAGCTCTAGCGTTCAGGTTGGAAAAAGCAGCAACCTTGGATTTAGGGTTTGTTGTTCCATTGCGCAGCCTGTAGTATAATAAAGTTTAAGAGGATTTTATGTTTTTTATTTTTAAAACGTATTTTTTTATGTTGGTCGCGTCTTTGGGCAACACGCTTTTGCTTGCCCTCTTCGCGTTGATTTTTGCGATGATAATCGGCTTGATTTTCGCTTTGATGAACGTAAGCCGCAGCAGGGTTTTAAATGCGATTGGAACTATTTACGTTGACGCGATTCGCGGCGTGCCTTTGATTGTTCTTGCCTTTTTCATTTACTTTGGCGTTCCTCAAGGAATGAAAATGATTTTTGAGGATTTTAGGCTGCCCGCGCTTCAAGCTGGAACAATCGCGCTTGCGATG
>JAILDQ010000189.1 GCA_024689365.1 Treponema sp.
CGCGTCAAAATTGTTCGTCAAGTTTAGGGAACCGCCTAAAAAAGTTCCAAAGGCGCTTGTCAAGGCTGACGCGGACAGCCATGAATCCGCCGCTTCCTCCCAATTCATTTTGCCGCTTGCAAAGTCAAAGGCGTTTATGTAGCTTGAGCCAACATGATTGACGTATCCAAGCGCCGTTTTTTGCGCGGCGTTGAACAAGGCCTTTGACGTTTCTTTCGCAAGGCATTTCCAGGACATTTTAATGGTTTCGCCTAACGCTCCTGCGACAAGTCCAAGAGTTCCAGAGGCGAATGAAAAGAGGCTCTTTTTTGCTACATCGTTCAAGGCTTCCTGCCATGTCTTGTAGCCCATTCCCACGTCAACGGCTCCAAATAAAATGTCATCCACGCAAGACAAAAATTGAAACATCGGAACGGTCGCCGCTATGTCAAAAGCCGCTCCTGTCAAATCGCGAATCGTCGGAAGATTGAAGTTCTTTATGCCTGTGTCGATTATTTTATGGTCGTAGAGGGATTTTGAAAGCTCCGCGTAGCCTTCCGAATTTTGAATCGCGTTCCATTGATAGTCTGTCATTATAAGGCCCATTTGCCCAGAACCTTTTTTTTCTATGTTATGGCTTAAAGATTTGTTGGGATTTGGACGCGGAATAAAAACCGGCGCCTCGCCTACATGCTCTGAGAGTTTTCCGATTCCATAATCGCTTCCGTTTCCAAATATTTCATTTCGCCAAGACTTGATTTTCTCTTTTAAATCCTCCATTTTTTTCATTACAGTCTGACTGCCGCCTTCCGAACCAGATTCGATTTCTAGAACAAAATCAGGGCGGATTGCGTTAAAATATTGATAACGGTGAACGGTCTGGCTTTCCCTTTTTGTTCCAAAATAAGAAGAGCCGACAACCGCGTTTCTGTGAATCAAGGGGTCAACCGTATAGCCGCTTCCTCTAACCATGTCAAGCTCCCAGCCTTCAATCTTTTTGTTTTGCTTTTCGATTTCAAGAAAATAAGAATCAATCTCATTTTCCAATTCATACTTAAAAACTTGAGCGGCGTATTTTGCCGCCGCGTCTTGCATTTCTTTTTGCAAGTCACGTTGAACTTTCAAGGACAAATCAAAGTCTTTTAATATCGAAGAATCCATTCTATCCGTTAAAAAAACTTTGTTGTCATAGTCCGCGCTTTTAGAGAAAGCCGCCAAATTGTCAATCATTTGAGAATAGCGGTCAAACTTTTCAGAATCATTCAATCGAGATAAATAAAGATCAATCGACTCCTTTGGAAAGCGGCTTCTTAAATCATCCGGCCTTGCGCTCAACGACATAGAGGCTTCGTTGGCAGCTGAACCAGTATACTGCCTGTAAATCCATTCCCCTTTTGAGTCCAAAAAGTTCTTGTAATTTTCTTCCCATTCTTTGTTTTGCTCGGCATATTCGGAATTCCAGTTTTTTTCCCAAAGTTCTTTTGATGACAAAATTTTCTCTTCCGCGTCATCCCACTCCCCCTTTGCGGACAACAATATTACCGAGCATTTGTCTTTCCAATCGTTCCATTGACATTGAAGGTCTTCCAGCATTGAGGCAAATTCCTCAACCTTTGCTTCAATGCGATTTTTTCCTGAACGCAACAATGCGTTTTCCTTTAGCTTTTTGCAATTATCAAAAATTTCCTTTTGATATTCCTCTATTTCAGAACCGTAATTCACCGGCATGCCATTCATCAATTCATTCGAATAAAAATGAAGCATGTCTTTGTAATAAGCGCCCATGTCAAAAGAAAGACTGTCTTCCTTTTCCATAAGTTTTTTTTCAAGGGCGATTTTTTGACGGTCATTTTTTTCTTTTAGGAACAAAAGAATTTTGTTCAAGGCGTCCCCGACATTAGTCACCCGATTTTCTTTTGAAATGATTTCAAACAATTCTTTTATTGATCCGCCTTCATTTTCGGAATCGTTCATGGAATAAAAATAAGATTTTAATTCACCGCTAGAGTCGTTTTTAAAAAGGCTGTCCAAGGCCTTGCTGAAGTTTTTCCAAGCAAGCGGAGCGCCGTCAGTTTGCAGATTTCCGGAAATCAAAAGCGACAATTCGCTTTTTTCAAAAGAACTTTTCTCCCTTGCTTTTTTTAGAGCTTCATAAAGACTCTTAAACATTTTCATTCCGGAATCCAAGTTTTGGAGGCAGCCCCATTGAATCAGTTGAATGTCATTCTTTGTTTCATAAAGTTTGCTTGCAACTATGCTCAACGCAATTCCTATTGCCCTGAATGTTCTGGCAAAAGGCTTTGCCCAACTGCCAACAAAAGGAACGCAGGCTATGCCTTGAAACACGGACGCGGTTGTCAAATTGATATTCGCGCCCAGCTGCCAGTTGTCCGCGGCGTCGCCGACTTTTTCAAGAGGTTTGTTCAAGGCGAGGGAACGCAAAGTCCAGTTTTGCAAATCAGAAAGACTTAAGTCAGAGGTGAAATTTTGGTTTGCGAACAAAATATATTTTGCCAAATCCTCTTCGCCATGCATAGAAATAACTTTGACATACGCCTGACTTATAACTTCCATTCTGCCGTCGTGATAACTTTCTGTCAAATCAACAGAGTGAACCGTATCAGGCAAATCGCCAATTTTATAATTAGCGTCAACCGCCGGATCTTCTCCAGAACTAAACCACTTTTCTCTCGAAAACATGTCTCCGAGATTTTTCACCGCCATCGCCGCCAAAGCCAAATCGATTAGTGAATATGATTTTGACGATATGGATTCCAGCAATTCCAGCGCGTCACGCTTTGCGGCGCTTGAATTGAATTCATTTTCATAAACGTCTTTTTCAACGCAAATCTGTTCGGTAAAATACTCCATTAAAATCTTTTCTTTCTCAGCGGACAATTGTCCTGATTTTTTCTCAAGTGAAAAAATATATTGCCCGTCATTCCCTTTTTGAACGCAAACCAAATCCATAGCGGCTTTTGGAATTTTAAAGGCCTCAACATTGTCAAAAGCCTCGCAAACAACCGCGTCAACCGCCATTCGTTCCTGCTCCTGGGCCTTGGAAAGCCTTTCTTTTTGAACGGCTAGAGACTCTTCGTATTTATAAATCAAGGCCCGCGCTTTATAGTATTGCTCGCAAGTTTTTTTGTAGGCTTGGATTTCATTGTCCAAATAATTTTTTTGAGTCGCGTTCAACAACTCAAGCTCTTCTTTCAGGCTGTCCCGTTTGAGTCGCGCTTCCTTAAGCTTTTCATACGCATTGTAATCTTCGCGCAAATATTCGTTTTGACCATAGAAATAGATTTCTTGCGCCAGAATGCAGTCAAAACGCGCTTCCTTCACTTTCTCGTAATAAACACACGCCTCGTCAAGAAGGGAATTGTATTTTTGCGAAGCCAAAGAAAAAACATTTATCGCGCTGTCTTGAGAACTTCCGCTCGCTTCATCCAAAGATTTTTCATACTCCGCCTGTTTCGCGCCAATTACAATTTTTTGCTCGCTAAGAATCCTTTCCATCTCAAGGCTTTTTGAAATGGGATCTTTCATAGTCTTTATTTTCTCCAGCATCTCATTAAAAAGGCTTTTTTGTCCGTCCACAATCTTTATAAGCGAGTTAAGGTCAACATCAGAAAGGTCCTCAATCTTTTTCTCGTCCTCAAGCGAAAAATAATCTTCAAAAAACTCAGAATTATACACAATTTTTTCCATGGAATAAAATCCACATACGTTTTGCAATTCGTTTTCAAACGCAAGCTCCACTCCCCAATTCTCATTTTTATTAAGCAATGTTTTTTTGTAAAGTTCCAACAAAGCGATTTGCCCCTCGTTAAGTCCTCGAGAAGCGTGGTCAAGGGATTCAAAATATTCGTCCAAACTTTTTCCATCCCTCTCGGCAATTGCATTTCGCAGCCTGCCCAAAACCTCCTTGTTTTCCTCCTCTAAAAGCGCTTTTGAACAATCCTTGTACTCCTGAAAAATTGAATCAAATTTTTCGTTTCCGTCAAAAAAATGATGAATCTCTTCCGCGCTTCCGTCTATCAAGAGCAAAGCGGCTTCTTTGTTCTCCAATTCATTTTCAGCCCGTTCTTTTATCGCATTTACTAAATCCAAACATTCAGAATCCATTGAATCATCATCGTCCAAGGATAAAATCTTTTCTTTTATTTTTTCAGCGTCTTCTTTTCCAACAACAAGCAAGTCAGGAACAAGAGGCTCAAGAGAATCCTTTTCATAAGAACTGGATTCCAAAAACTTTTCCATCTCTTCAATGAGCTGTTCAAGCCTTTCCATTGACAAAGTTTTTGACTCGAATTCATCGTAAGAGGAAAGAATTTTCTTTTCTTCATTCAAGTCGTCTCCCAAATCATAGGAATCCAATTGCTCTCTGTCAAAAGAAATTTGTTCAGATCCATTTTCTATTTGGCTCTTAACCGTTTGCGCCCTGTCCTCAAAAGCTTTTCTCTCGCTTTCATTTTTCTTTTGGCAAAAGGAAGATAGAAGGTTCATAAATTCGTCTTTTCCAATATTCAACTCCTTAATTCTTGCGTTCAAATCGTATATCGAATCCCGCGATAAAATCTTTTGCATAAAGCTTTCTTTTTCTTTTTCCAAAGCGTCAAATTTATTTTTTTCAGCTTGCCAAGCCTCCAGCAAATCAAAAGATTTTTGGATGGAAGCGTAATAATCGTTTTGAGCCTTTTCAAGTTCTGCGGCCGCATCTTCCGAAAGCGCGAGTTTATTTTGGTACTCTTCTTTGGCCGCGTAAAAAGCCTCCAAGGAATTTTGAAGCTTTTTGCCGGTTTTCTCCGCGCTGTCAATATCGCTGTAAATATTTTTTGAATACTCATAAACAGCTTCCGCAACGCGAACTCTTTCATCCCAAACTTCCAAAAGCGAAGAAACGCATTCTTTTTTTTCCGTCAAATCATCGACAAAGGAATTGTCAATATTGGAAGAAGCGCTAAAAGAATACAAAAATTGATTGGCTTTATTGGAAAAATTTTCATACAAAGCAAGCCATTCCTCAAGTTCTTTCGGCGCCCTCCAACAAGATTCCCCTACAGAAACCAGGCGCCAACATTCATCATCCGCAAAATCCTCCCCCAATTTTTCTTTGCAGGAGAAAAAGAAAGCGCAAGCCTCGTCAATTTCTTGATTGGAGGAAGCCTCTGACAATGAAGAAATTTTTTCACACGCTTCCTGCGCGGACAAGAAAAAGTCTAAGGTATAGGGATGCATTCCTTTGGAATAGAAAGTCCGTTTTCCAAGTTCATCAAAAAGCTTCTTGGAAAAATCTTTTATAAAGACAGAAAAATCGCTTTTCCATTTTTGAATTTCATTTTTTAAATCATTCACGGATACAAATGCCAAATCGTGTTCACGGCCAAATTCCGAGTCTTCGCTTTTCCAGTAAGAATACAAGCCGTTGTATTTTTGCGACCATCGCGCGTACCAGTTGTCAACGCCTTTTTGGGCGGTCTGAAGAATCGCGCGGCTTTGTTCGTACGCTTGAATGGAAGCCAAGGAAAGTTGTTTTTTTTGCTCGTTTTCAAAAGCGACGGACATTTCAAAGTCTTTCATAAAGGCGGACATTTCCTCTTCAAGCGAATCGATTTTTTTTTGCCATTCAATCTCGCCGCTTTTTATTTGGTCTGAGATTTTTTTAGTCCAAGCCTCTTTTCGCTCTTGGAGGCTTTGGCGCGCCTCTTGCCATTTTTGCAAGTCATTTGCATAGAGGGCTTCCGCCTGGCTTTCCCATTCCGAGCGCGCCCGCAAAAAATCCTCTTCGGCCTGGTTCCATTTTTCAAGGCCGCTTCTCATTTCTCTTTCAAATTCAAAAAGCCAGTCGTCTTTTTTTTGTATTGATTTTTGAATGTCATCCGCAAAAACATCTTCCGCTTGCGTTTCCAAGGAATTAAAAAGGCGGGCAATCGCGCCTTCGCATTCGCTTTCAATTTGAGAAGCAAGTTTGTCGGCGACAAAAAAAGCGGCTTGGCTGTCGCTGATTTTTTTCAG
>JAILDQ010000326.1 GCA_024689365.1 Treponema sp.
GAAGGCTTGGCCGACGAATTCTGGAAGGCCGGCATTCCTTGCGTTGGCGCAAAAAAAGCCGCCGCTCAATTGGAAGCCAGCAAAGACTTGGCAAAAGCCTTCATGAAAAAATATTCGGTGGCCGCGCCCGCAAGCGAAACCTTTACTGATAAAAATTCAGCGATAGAATACGTAAAAAAACACGGCGCTCCGATTGTCCTTAAGGCCGACGGCTTGGCGGCAGGAAAAGGCGTTGTTGTCGCAAAAACTCTTGACGAAGCGATTGACGCAGTAAGCGACCTTATGGAAAGCGGCCGCGTTGGCGACGCTGGAAAAAAACTTGTTATTGAAGACTATCTTGCCGGAATCGAAATGTCGGTTTTGGCCGCCGTAAGCGTGACTCCCCAAGGAGCAAAAGACGGAAAGGCTGTGATTGTTCCCTTCCTTCCCGCGCGCGACCACAAACGATTGAACGACGGAGCCAAGGGCCCGAACACAGGCGGCATGGGCGCGGTTTGCCCCCTTTCCGACGTAACGCCTCAAATCATGCAAGCCTTTGACAAAGACATTTTGCAGCCGACTCTTAAAGGCTTGATTGAAGAAGGCTTTGACTACCGCGGCTTTATTTTCTTTGGCGTGATGATAACAAAAGACGGCCCAAAGCTTTTGGAATACAACGTTCGTTTGGGCGACCCGGAAACTCAAGCCGTTCTTCCCTTGATGGACTTTGACTTTGCGGCAATGTGCAAGGCGATTACCGACGAAAGCCTCAAAGACTTTTCAATGAATTGGAAGAACGAATTTGCCGTGGCTCCAGTCGCCGTTTCAGGCGGATATCCTGGAAGCTACAAAAAGGGAATCGAAATTTCCATCGACCAAAAGTTGATTGAAAGCCTTGGCGCAAAAGTCTTTGTCGCGGGAGCGATTGAAGACCGCAGAAAAGGTTCGGGCGCTTATATCGGCGACAACCTTATCACAAGCGGCGGCCGCGTTCTTGCAGTTTGCGCGAGAGGCAAAGATTTTGACGAGGCTTGGAAAAAAGCCTACGACGCGATGCAGGCCGTAAGCTTTGACGGAATCTTTTACAGAAAAGACATCGGCCTTCCAGGAGCCGCCGTCAGCGACTAAACAAAAAGCAAAATCATTTCAAGACAAAAAAAGGCCCGCCATACTGAAATAAAATTCAGCATGACGGGCTTTTTGTCATGCTGAAATCTTGTTCAGCATGACGGGTCTTTTTTTCACACACTAAAGATTTTCTAAAGCCTAAAGAGCAAGTCTTCGTAGCTTGGGAAGGGCTTGCAATCTTCGCTTACAAGCTCTTCGATTTTGTCGCAAGAGTCCCTAAGATTTTGCATCGCGGGAATAACTTGGTCGGCGTAAACGCGGGCGGCTTCCATTCTGTCCTTGGCCTCGTTCGCCTTTGAATTAAGGCTTTCCAACTGGTTCTTTCGCTCGTAAACTTCGTCCTCTAACTTTGAAAGGGCGCCTTGAACTTTTCCGCCGGCTGAACTTGTTGCAAAGTTAATTCCATGCAAAAGCGAATGGTACTTAAAGGCCGCCGGAAGAATGTCCTTGTTGACCATTTCAAGCATTGTGTTGACTTCGATGTTCAAAACCTTCGCGTACTTTTCAAGCTTGATGTCGTAATGGCTTTCCATTTCCTGCTTTGTGTAGACTTCCATTTGAGTGAAGAGGTCCACGTTCTTTTTGTCCATATAATGGGCCATCGCGTCTGGAAGGGTTTTCAATTCCATAAGTCCGCGCTTGGCGGCCTCGGCCCTCCAACTGTCGTCGTAGCCGTTTCCGTTAAAGACGATTCGCCAGTGGGCCTTTACCTCGCGGCCAATCAAGGCGTTAAGGGCGGCGTCAAAGTCTTTCTTTCCTTCAAGCTCGTCGGCAAATTCCTTTAAGGCAGAAGCGACAATCGCATTAAGGGTTGTGTTCGGGCCGGCCAACGAAAGGCTTGAGCCGCAAGAACGGAATTCAAATTTATTTCCTGTAAAGGCAAAGGGAGAGGTTCTGTTTCTGTCGGTCGAATCTTTTGGAATCGGAGGAAGAACGTCAACGCCAATTTTCATCTTCTCCGCCTCTCCGCCTGAATAAGACTTTCCTTCGTAAATCGATTCAAAGACCTTGTGAAGCTCGTCGCCAAGGTAAACCGAAATGATGGCCGGCGGCGCTTCGTTGGCTCCCAAGCGGTGGTCGTTTCCGGCTGAGGCTACGGAGATTCTTAGCAAGTCCTGGTTTTCGTCAACCGCCTTGAGGATCGCCGTCAAGAACAAGAGGAACTGCGCGTTGGAGCCGGGCGTCTTTCCAGGCTCAAGAAGGTTTTCGCCTTCGTTGGTGGACATTGACCAGTTGTTGTGCTTTCCGCTTCCGTTAACGCCTTCAAATGGCTTTTCGTGCAAAAGGCAAACCAAGCCGTGACGGCGGGCGACTTTTTTCATCACTTCCATTGTAAGCTGGTTTTGGTCAACCGCAAGGTTTGTCGTGGTGAAAATCGGAGCCATTTCGTGCTGGGCTGGAGCGGCCTCGTTGTGTTCAGTCTTGGAAAGAATTCCGTACTTCCAAAGAGTCTCGTTCAATTCTTCCATATATTTGGCGATTTTAGGATTGAGGGCGGCAAAGTACTGGTCGTCCATTTCCTGGCCTTTTGAAGGCCTTGCGCCAAAGAGGGTTCGGCCTGTCATTCTAAGGTCTTTTCGCTTGTTGTAAAGCTCTTCGCTTACGATAAAATATTCCTGCTCGGCGCCGACGGTTGTCGAAACGTGAGTGGCGGTCTTGTTTCCAAACAAGCGGAGGATTCTCAAAGTTTGTTCGTTCAAGGCTTCCATAGAGCGCAAAAGGGGCGCCTTTTTGTCCAAAGCCTCGCCAGTGTACGAACAAAAGGCTGTCGGAATGCAAAGGGTGTGTTCCTTTACAAAGGGATAAGACGAAGGGTCCCAAACTGTGTAGCCGCGGGCTTCAAAAACAGCCCGGTGGCCGCCCGACGGGAATGAAGACGCGTCCGGCTCGCCCTTTACAAGCTCTTTTCCGCTAAAGGACATAATCACGCTTCCGTCGTCTTGTGGGGTGATGAAACTGTCGTGCTTTTCGGCGGTGATTCCTGTAAGCGGCTGGAACCAGTGGGCAAAGTGGGTCGCGCCCTTCTCTATGGCCCATTCTTTCATCGCATGAGCCACTTGATTGGCAAGGTCAATATTTAGCGGCTCTCCGGCGTCAACCGTTTTTTTAAGAGCCTTAAAAGCCTCTTTTGGAAGCCTTTCCATCATTGCCTTTTGGTTGAAAACCATCGAGCCAAAAAGTTCCGGTACATTTGTCTGGGCCATTTTTTTCTCCTGCCGCGCGCGGCCGCCTTTAAAAGCAAAAGGGCGATTTGGACAATTTTCTTTGACACGCAAAAAAAAAACTGTTCACATCGCCCTGACGCCAACAGTTTTTTATACACTTTTTAGGGAAAAAAGTCAATAAGGGGGAAGTTAAAAAGGCGGCTCCCAGTTGCGGCTGCGGATAGCAAAAGCGCTTGATATCGTCGCTACACGCTGTTTGCGGCTCGCCGCTGGCTGTTTTTTTACTAATTTAAACTATCTTTTTTTATTTAGGCGCGCTATAATGGAAGAAATGCAGGCGTTTTATATTGCGTGGAACCTTGTTTCCATAATCGCGCTTACAATTTTTTCGATTATAGCGTATAAAAAAAAGACACGTCTTTCTCCCCTTGTCGCGTCGCTTTGCGCGCTCGCGGCGGTCTGCATATTCTCATATTTGGCTCAATTCTTCACGCTGAACAAAAGGCTGGCCTTGGTTCTTTGCTCGGCCTATTACATTTGCGACCTTTTGGTTTTGTTCATAATTTACATATTCGTGGTTTCAATCGCGGAAATAGCAAAGCCAATTATGAAAACAACGCCGGGCCAAGCGGTCTTTTTGGTGGTAATGGCCCTTGACGCGGCCGCCCTTCTTTCAAACATTTGGACGGAAGCGCTTTTGGGCTTGACGCCAGTCTTTAACGGCGACGGAAGCTTCAACTATTGGGCAAGGCATTTTCATTGGCCGATTTACTTTAACTTGGCCATGCAAATTTTTATGTGCGCCTCGATTTTAATCGCGCTCTTAAAAAGAACATTCAAACTGCCCAATTTTTACAGAATCAATTTTGTCACGATAGCGGCCCTTTTTCTTTTTGTAATAACCCTCAGCAGCGTTTATTATTTCAACGCCTTTAAGTTTGAGCTTTCAATTTTGTTGTACGTTATTTTGGGAGCCTACGCTTTCCAAATTTCTTTTTGGGGAATCAACGCCGCGCTTTTAAACACGATGATTTCGCTTGTTTCGGAAAACATCAGCTATTCAGTGGCCTGCTTTGACGAAAGGGGAAAATGCTTTTACCTCAACAAGGAAGCCCGCGCGATTTTCGGAGTGGGAACAACAGGACGAGCCGCGGCTGAAGGCTACCGCAACAAACTAAAGGCCCAATACCCGGACAAAATGTTCGGCTTTTTGACGCTGACGCAAACAATGAATGTAGGCTCCCTTACAAGAAGCTTTGACTGCGAATACAAAATATTAAAAGACAAAAAAGGCCGCGAAGTCGTAAGCTATCTAAAATTGGTGGACACAACCGAAGAGTTGGCCCGCTTGGAAGAAGAAAGAATACGTTCGGAGCAAGACCCAGTCACCGGCCTTTACAACCGCTCGACATTCTTCAAGCGGGCTTCCGAAATTTTAAGGGCCAGCAAGGACACAGACTTTTATTTGGTCGCCACAAACATAATGGACTTTAAGCTTGTGAACAATTCCTTTGGCGAGCAAGTTGGAGACGAAGTCCTAAAATTGCAGGCGGCGGCCTTTACAAGCGGCCATTATCCAAACTCCGTTTTTGGAAGAATTTCCGCCGACCGTTTTGCGGCCCTCATCCCCAAAAATTATTTTGACGTGAAAACATTTTTGCAAAACAATTCCATCATTCAACAAGCGGTGGAAAAATACAATTTTAAATTGCAAAACCACACAGGCATTTACGAAGTTTCCGACAAATACGAAAACGTAAAGCTTATGTACGACAAGGCCGCAATGACAATCGACAGCATTCGCGGCAATTTAGAAAAAAAATACGCCTTCTACGACACTTCTCTTATGGACAAACAAATTCACGACAAGCGAATGCTTTCGGAATTTGACCAAGCCTTGGCGAACGGCGAATTTGAAATGTTCTTGCAGCCGCAGATAAGCGCAAAGGACAATAAAATTTTGGGAGCCGAAGCCTTGGCCCGTTGGATTTCTCCGGAGAAGGGAATCATCGCGCCGATCAACTTCATTCCCCTCTTGGAAAAATCAGGCTTGATTCACAAGCTTGACCAATACATGTGGGAAAAGGCGGCGGAAAAATTGGCGGAATGGAAAAAGGCCGGAATCGATTTGTACATCTCAATCAACATCAGCGCAAAAGACTTTTACTATTGCGACCTTTACAAATTCCTGACAGGCCTTGTTGAAAAATATCAAATCGACCCCAAAAAGCTAAACATTGAAATTACGGAAACCGTTTTGATGCAAGACATAAACACCCACAGAAGCGTTTTGCAAAAACTAAGCTCATACGGCTTCACAATCGAAATGGACGACTTTGGTTCCGGCTATTCATCGTTGAACACTTTGAAAAACGTGGAGATGAACACGCTAAAAATCGACATGGGCTTTTTGCGAGCGTCCGACGTTTCGCAAAAAATCAAGGACATAATTTCTTCTATAATTTCAATGTCAAAGACATTGGGAATGACTGTAATTACAGAAGGCGTCGAAACAAAAGCACAGGTTGACTTTCTCAAGGAATCCAACTGCGACATTTTCCAAGGCTACTATTTTTCAAAGCCGATTTCAGTCAGCGAATTTGAAAAGAAAATCGCTTCGGGAGGCATCAGTTGACTTCACTAGAATTGATTTTTTATGTTCTTGCCTCAATGGTTTGGCTGTTCCTGCTTATTCTCTTTATAAATCTTTCGCGCGTAAGCGTCGCAAACAAATTCTTTTACAGTTTGCCAAACGCGATGGCGCTTTTTACAATACCAATTTATTCTTTGTTCATAACAGCCAGAAGCGTTTTTTGGGCCACGCTTTATGACGGCATTTATTTTATTTGCACTGACCTTCTTTGCTTTGTAATGCTCCTTTACATACTGTGCTATTCGTCAAGGCAAAAACTAATCAAGCCGGCCGTTTTCATTTTGACGCCCCTTCTCTTAATCGACTCTGTATCGCTTATAGCGAACGCTTGGACAAAACACACTTTTGAATTGACAAGAGCCCTATTGCCAAACGGAAATCCTTTTTGGTCCTGCGCCTTCACGCCCCTGCATTACATTCACTTGGCCTTCTGTTATTCCATGCTTTCATTCGCGATTTTCTTCCTCATCAAAAGCATTGTGTCAGAACCGAGCTTTTACAAAACAAAATTCATCGCAATTTTAGCGGCCTTTGCTGTCGTAGTTTGCGCAAACGCCTTTTGCTACACAAGAGACTTGGCCATCGACTTCTCGGTTTTGCTTTATCCGATTTTAGGAATCTTCATTTACTATTATTCCGCCTATTCCGCGCCCCGCCAGCTTTTGACTCATTCTCTTACAAACGTAAACGAAAGCATAGACGACGCCATTTTGTATTTTGACATAAACGACGAATGCATTTACAAAAACTCAAAGGGCGTGGAGCTCTTCAACAAAGACGGTGTTTTCTCAAAAGAAAAGGCGCTTGAATTTTTGCTTCACGCGAGAGGAAAACTTCAAGCAAAAAAAGATTCGGCGCCGATTGAATTTTTCACAATCAACGGCGAGGAGCGCCAATTTGAAATTGAATCGGAAGACGTTTATTACGGCTACAATTTGATTGGCTCTTACTTAAAGCTTTCGGACAAAACTGACGAGATAAACAAATACCTAACCCAAAAATTTTTGGCAACCCACGACGAGCTTACAGGCGCCTACACCCGCGAGCATTTCTTTAAAATTTGCGACGAAAAAATCAGGGAAAACAAAGACACCCAATATTTAATGATTTCGTCGAACATTCGCCAATTCAAGCTTTTGAACGAATTGTTTGGAGAGGAAATCGGAAACAAGATTTTGATTTCAATGACAAGGGCCGCAAAAACGCTTGCCATCCACGAAAGCGTTTTGGGCCGCGTTGGCGACGACCGCTTTGGACTTTTGGTTCAAAAAGAATACTTTACCGAAGACCTTGTCACATCCTTTCTGCAGGCGCCGCAAGAGTTCTTAAAAGACTCAATGTACAAGCTGAACCTTTGCGTTGGAATTTGCGAGGCCCGCGACAATGAAAGCGCCCAGCTTCTTTACGACAAAACGCAATTGGCAATCAAAAAAATCTGCGACGACTACCAAAAGCATATCGCCTACTACAACTCAGACTTGATGGACTCCCTTTTGCGCGAAAAGCAAGTGACCGCTGATTTTGAGAAAGCTTTGGAAGATGGTCAAATCCAAATGTACTTGCAGCCCTTCTTTAACGCGGACGGAGAAGTTATGGGCGGCGAAGCCCTAGCCCGCTGGGACCACCCGCAAAGAGGCCTTTTGATTCCAGAAATGTTCATTCCGATTTTGGAAAATTCAGGATTGATTCACAAGCTGGATTCCTACATTTGGGAATGCGCCGCAAAAAAATTGGAGAGCTGGCAAGCGCAAGGAAAAGATTCGATTTACATTTCGGTGAACGTATCTTCAAAAGACATTCTTTACATCGACATAGCCGACACTTTCAAGCAGTTGCTTTTAAGGCATTCATTCAATCCGCAAAATTTAAAGATTGAATTTACGGAAGGAGCGTTGACAAAAGACATTTCCGTGGCCACAGAACTTTTCTCTCAACTTAAACAGTTGGGCTTTGAAATTGGCATTGACGATTTTGGACACGGCTACTCTTCCCTGAATTTCTTAAAAGACATAAACGCCGACATTCTAAAAATGGACATGGTATTGGTTCAGCAAACAGAAAACGAAGAGCGCGTGAAAGTGATTCTAAAATTCATCGTGCAAATATCAAACGCTTTAGGAATGCAATTAATTTCTGAAGGCGTTGAAACCGAAGACCAGTTAAAAACCTTAAAGAGCCTGGGCTTTCCTTACTTTCAAGGCTACTATTTTTCAAAGCCCCTTACGGTCAAGGACTTTGAAGAAAAATATTTGGTTTAAAAAAAAGCGTCATTCTGAATCTAGTTCAGAATGACGTTTGATTCAAAATGACGTCTGACTCAGAATGACGTCTGACTCAGAATCGCCACAAAATTACATGCAAGTGTAACCGCCGTCAACCGGCAAAATCACTCCTGTCACATAAGAAGAAGCGGGCGACGACAAGAAAATCGCCGCGCTGTCCAACTCGCCTTCGTTTCCGTAGCGGCTCAAAGGAATCATTGTCTGCGCGTTGTTCTGGAAGAACTCAGAGTCAAGGGTTTCCTTTGTAAGCGGCGAATAGAAATAGCCTGGGCAAATGGCGTTTACGTTGATGTTGTATTTTCCCCACTCGGCGGCCAAACCGCGAGTCATGTTGACAACGCCGCCCTTCGCTGCATGATAGGGAGAACAAGGAGCAACCTTGTTTCCAACCAAGCCGTACATAGAAGCGATGTTGATGATGCGGCCGTACTTGGCGCCAATCATAGCCTTTTTGGCAACGGCGCGGGCCATTCTAAAGGCTCCAAACATATCGATGTTCAATTCATTGTAGAACTGGTCGTCAGTGATGTCTTCGGCGGGAGCAACGGCGCCTGTGCCGGCGTTGTTGATAAGAATGTCGATGCGGCCAAACTTTGCGACAACTTTGTCAATCGCTTCGTCAACGGCTTTTGTGTCGGTGATGTCGCAGCGAATTGCCAATGTGTCAACGCCAAACTCGTTATGGATGTCCTTGGCAACAGCGTCAATCAATTCCTGGCGGCGGGCAATCGCCACAATGTTCGCGCCCTGATTCGCCAAAGCCTTTGCCATTTGAACGCCCAATCCTGTAGAGCAGCCAGTTACAATCGCGACCTGTCCTTTTAGGTCAAAATAAGACTTCATAAAAAACCCCTTTGTTTTTTTTAATTCTCCCGTGTAAGTTGAGTTTTTATTATAGCATAAAAAACGCCGCCCGACAAGGGCGGCTGCTTGAGTGAAGGAAGCGCCTTTTGTAAAGACGGCCGGACGCGACCGGAAGCGCCGCCGTAAACTTTTGGGGGAAGGAAGCGCTTTTTTAGAAAACTACAAGCGGCGAAAAAAGCGCGCGAGGTCGCGGGCTGCGTCGGCTGAGCGTTCTGAGGCTGCCAATTTTGCGCAAGCAAAATTGAAGTGTATGTACATCTTACATTACAGCCTCAGTCACGCGGAAGACGACCGGACGCGGCCGGGAGCGCTTTTTTCGCGCGCGTTTTTTTTGTCTTACTTAATGCTTCCTTCAACCATTCCCTTGATGATGTACTTCTGCGCGAAGATAAAGAGAATGATTACCGGAAGCATGGCAAGCAAGGTTGATGTCAAAATCAAGTCCCACTGCTTAACGTAACTTCCTACAAAGCCCATAACGGCAATCGGAAGCGTTCTGATTTTTCCGGCCTGGCCCAACAAGAGGCTTGGCAAAAGGTAGTCGTTCCAAATCCAAATGCCGTTCAAAATCAAAACTGTGATTTGAATAGGCTGCAAGAGAGGAAGAACCACTCGGCCAAAAACGCCTTCCGCGGTGCAACCGTCAATTGTGGCGGCCTCTTCCAATTCCAGCGGAATGCTTTTGATGAAGCCGTGCAAAATGAATACGCTCATCGCGCATCCAAAGCCGATGTAAGCGAAAACGCTTCCCTTGTAGCTTTGAAGCAAGGCGATTCCTGTGAACTTGCCGACAGTTCGGTACCAAGACAAAACTGGAAGCATTACAACCTGGAATGGGATTACCATTGACGCTACCAAAAGGTAGAAAATTATGTTGGCCCATTTTTTGTTGTTGTGCCTTGTAGCGTTGCGTTCCAAAACCCAAGCGGCCATAGAGCTGAACAAAACGATTGTAAAGAGCGAGGCCACTGTGATGATTACCGAGTCAAAGAAGGACTTCCAGTAATTCATGTTTGAGCTGGTGATAACCCGGTTCATGTTGGCGAACAAGGTTGACCATTTTTGCGGAAGAGCCAAAGGCGCGCGAATGATTTGGTCGGCCGGCTTCGCCGCGTTGATAATAACAATGAAGAAGGGGAACAAAAACAGAATGAGCAAAACGATTCCCAAAACTTCAAGGATTTTATTTTTTACGCTGTCTCCTGCCATCATATTACATTTCCTCCTCTCGGCTCTTGCTTACCTTAACCTGAACGATTGAAACCACAGCAAGGATTATAAAGAAGATTACCGCTTTGGCTTGGCCAAGCGCCCACTTGTTTCTCGTAATGGCTGTCTTGTAAATGTTCAAGGCCTGAAGCTCAGTTCCGTTGATGGCTTGGCCCATCATGATTTTTGAAGGACCGCCGTTTGTCAAACTGAGGTTCAAGTCAAATTGCTTGAACGAGTTAACCAATGTCAAGAAAATGCAAATCGTAAAGGCGTGCGCGATCATCGGAATGATAATGCTCATCATTCGCTTCCAGCCTGTCGCGCCGTCAATTACGGACGCTTCGATTACGCTCGTTGGAATTCCCTGCAAGGCGGTAACGTAAATCATCATGATGTAACCGGCGTACTGCCAGCCGCTTACGATAACCAAGGCGGCCATCGCGCCCATGTTGCTTGTCAACAAGGATTGGCTATCCGTAAAGCCCGCCGTCGCCGCGATTGAAGTGAACAAGTAGTTGAAGATGAACTGCCAAACATAGCCCAATACGATTCCGCCGATCAAGTTCGGAATGAAGTAACCGGCGCGGTAAAGGTTTTTGCCGCGAATCTTTTGCGTTACCAAAAGGCTCAAGGCAAAGGCTACGATGTTGACAATCGTCACGTTTACAACCGCGAACAAGAAAGTCATCGCGATTGAGTTTATATAGTCCGGAGCCTTAAAAAAGTCTAGGTAATTTTTAAGGCCGACAAATTTCTTTACATAGCTTCCGTCCCAATCCGTGAACGAATAGAAGACGCCCATTACAAAGGGAATCAAAACCGTCATGGCAAAGGGAATCAAAATCGGCAACAAGAACAAAAGGTTGATTACGCTCCTGTGCTTCAATGTAGGATAAAAGTAAAATCCAAAGGCTATTAGCAAAACGCCAATAGAAAGGAAAAGTCCGCGAAAATACAAAATGCCGCTAATGTCTCTTGGACGATATGGCAAAGCGGTCACGCACAAAATCAGCGCGAATACAGTCACTACAGCGCCAGCCGCCCAACTGATAAAAGACACTAACTTTTTCGTGTTGTCCATAATGTCTCCAGCGGGCAAGAACGCCCGAACAATATTTTAGAAAGCCGGCCT
>JAILDQ010000019.1 GCA_024689365.1 Treponema sp.
TCCGCAATTAAGGCCCAACGGCGAACCAGCGTCTTTGAGCGAATATTTCTTAACCGAAATTCTAAGAAAGAAGATGGGCTTTAAAGGCTTGATTATAACCGACGACATGATGATGAACGGAGCCACAATGTACGCGGGCTCGGTTTCAAACGCCTTTAGAATGGCGGTGGACGCAGGAAACGACATTGTCATTTCTTCCACCACCGCGCAATTGGACGAGCCCCTTTGGACAAGGGTAATCGACTTGATGAAAAGCGACCAAAAGTTCAGGCAAAAAGTTGTGACGGCCGCGCGGCGCGTTGTCCTTGCAAAATTGAAGTATTACAAAAACACAAAGGCCGCTCCCCTTTACCCAGACGAAAACGAGATTGACCAACACATCCCCGACAAGGACGGCCAGGAATTTTTCTTGGACCAGGCTTGCCGTTCAATCACAGTCGCAAAAGCAAAGTCACTTCCGTTCACAAAAGAAAGCGCCGGAAAAGTTTTGCTCTGCGGAAGCGAACCGCAATTCTTTAAAGCCGCAAAAGAGCGATGGCCTTCAAGCGGAGAATTCAAATTCAAATACGCAATGGGTCCCAACGAAACCGAATGGGCCGCCCAAAATATTCCAATTTACGCGCAAAACTACGACACAATCATAATTTGCGTCGCCGACCAAAACAGCGCGACCGCCGCCAAAAGCCTCAAAAGCCTCGCCGCCGCAGGAAAGCGCGTCGTGATTTTTGCAATCATGTCTCCAGTCCTAGTCCAAGACTTTGATTGGGCCGACACAATTTTGCTCGGCTACTCCTATTCCCCCTACAGTCTCGAAGCCCTAGTGGGCGCGGCTGCCGGTGAATACGAAGCCCAAGGCGTTGAACCAATCGCGGAGTGAGTTTTATTAAATAAAACTTGACAAATTCTAAATTCCTCCTTATATTTTAATTAGTGCAATTTTTAAGAATGAAGAAAAATGATTGTCTAAAATTATTTTGAATGTCGTGTCTTGATGCAAGTTAAGCGCAACAATCAAAATCAGTCTTAGTCTACTTGTTTTTCTACTTTTCTTAAATAATGCCATAAATTTTTATTTTCTCTTTTAAAGGTGGCAAGTATCACCAGGAGGCATTATGAACAGAAACGACATTGATTTCATTCAAAGCGGAATTGATTATAATTTCAAAAACTTACAATTACTTGAGCAAGCGTTCACTCGAAAATCTTATTCATCAGAGCATCCAGGAACTCAAGATAATGAAGTTTTGGAATTCTATGGCGACGAAATTTTGGATTTTTTTGTCACAAAAAAATTATACAAAAAATTTTCAAAATTCATTAATAACGAACTTGTTTCTGAAAAAGACGAAGGCGAGCTTACAAAATTAAAATCAATAATAGTCAGCAAGAACAGCCTTGCCCAATGCATGCATAACTTTGGTTTTTCAAATTTTCTTTATTTAGGGAATAGCGACAAAGAGAATAATGTACAAAATTCCATCTCAGTAAACGAAGACTTATTTGAAGCGATTATTGGAGCAGTAGCGGCAGATTGCGATTGGGATTATAACACTTTGGAGAAAGTATGCAATACAATGCTACAGTTTGAAACAATCAACAACTATCTTGCAATCCTCGTAGCAGAAAAATCAAATGCGCTTGGCTTTGGAACACCCGAATACAAACCTATGTCTTGGCAAATTAAAGACATGAAAGACATGCCTCCCTACAATCTTTATAATCAATATCTAAAAATTGAGGAGTTTGGAACGCCCAAAAACCCAAAAACAGGCAATTGCGAATACTATGTGAACATAGGCGGCAATTGCTTTAAAGGTATTGGAAACGGCATACTGCAAGCAAAACTGAACGCAGATGAACAAGCATATAGGTTTTTATGCAAAGAAGAAATTAAACGCAAATTTGAAAAAATTAACTACAACAATCCTGCTAGCACACTGCACGAATTATTCCAAAAAAAAGTTATAATGGAAGTTAGATATGAATTCAATGAATATCATGACGAAAATGGAAATCCTATTTGGAACTGCAAGGCTATTTTAGAGGGATATGGAGAGGTTTCATCTGACAATATTTCTAAAAAACAAGCAAAACAAGACGCTTCATTAAAATTATTACATCGCATCACCGAATCTAAGATAGAAATAGCCGCAAAGCCAAAACCAATAGTACACTTCCTCGGCATGTGCGCGCTTTGGTCAGATGAACAAAAATCAGAAGCAGAAAAAAAATTATTTAAGAATTATTATGATGGGGAGACAAGCAAATGATTTCACAAAACATAAATGAATACACACAAGAAATAGTATGTATTTACAAAAATGAAACTTATTCTGTCCGCGACAATGGAGCGATTATACGGCATTCAAAGCATAATGGCAAAAAAAGAAAAAACGATAACATATGGACTTTCGGAACAGCAGACAAAAAAAGCGGCTACCTACTTATTGCCGGCGTCAGAGTTCATAGAATTGTTGCAACAGCTTTTCATGGAGAAGCTCCAAGTAAAGAATATATTGTAGACCATAAAAACACAAACAAACAAGATAATCGTCCAACAAACCTACGTTGGGTAACTAAACTCGAAAACATAATTCTCAACCCCATTACTTGTAAAAAAATTATGTACCTAACCGGAAAATCAATTGATTATGTATTGCAGCACATTGACATTTTACACAATCTAAACAATCTACCACAAAATATAAGTTGGATGCGAAACGTTACCGCACAAGAGAGCAAAAATTGCTACGACAACCTTTTGCACTGGGCTGAAGAAGATACAATTTCACCTACTAAAAAAAGAGGTGCAATTGGTGAATGGATTTATCAGAAAAGATTCTTTTCTGACACAAACAAAGACAATCATTTAATCTATACAAAAACAGAAAATGCTGTTCATGACAGAAGAAAGATGAAGCTGCCATCTGAGTACCCATGTTGTCCAAATGGAGAACATGAACATACTTTAGAAGAATACTTAGCAAACCTAAAACCAGGTGCCCCATTCTTCGAAACAAAATATTCCCATTCTTTGGTATCTGATGCTGTAATCCACAACAACAAACTAATTGTAAGAACAAAATCTAAGGTTGAAACAATAAAACCTTATCATGTCGTAATAATAACACTTGTAAACAATACCTACGTTCATGACTTATATCGTTCTTGTTTTCACGAAGATAGTTCATTGAAATACTTCACAGAACTACAAGGTTTAGAATGGGCAGGCGGGCAAGTTTTTGATGATTTATGTTAATATTAATAGATTATAGAAAATGAAAACAGGTTTAGAATCACAATTTCAAAGTGTCATTTAGATTTTTTCCAAAAAATAAATTTATATGATACAATTTTATACCAAGGAGTGCTTTATGAAGAAATTTTTATTATTTTTTTGTTTTATGACAATCACCTCTTTTTGTTTCTCAATTCCAAACATAAAACTATACAAAAATAAAAAAATAGAATACACAATAAAAGATAACAAGATTTATGATTATGAAGGCGAGCCTTTATATATAATTAAGGATGATAAATTATTCTACGATTATTCCGAATCAACAGACTCCTCGTCATGGTCTCTAAAAACAATAAACGAAACGGATAATCTAATAATAATAGAAGAAGGAGAATCAACAAACTATTTTCACAGAGAAGAATATAGTAAAAATACCGGTGAATTAGTATTATTACAATACGGCTCAATAGCATATGAGTATGATGAAAACACAGGTCTATTACTAAAAGAATCATCCTACGAAGACGGGACACTTCTTTACTATTCATTAAACACATGGAAAGGAAACCAATTACAGAGAACAACATACCACAATGCAGATGGAACAGTTGAACATAGAGTTGAGTTTTTATATGATAATAAAACAAATAAACGAATTAAAGAAATCCACTATAATGCCAATAACAAAATGCTTTGTTTGATTGAGAACAATTCAGAAACAGGAATAATATCAAAAAAACATGAATACAATGATGATGACACTTTAAAATCATTGACTCTGTATAATGGCGATGGAGCCCCTATTGAAAAAAAACTTTATTCCAAAGGTAATGAAGAAGTAAAGACAAAAAAATTCATTTCTTTATCAGATAAAGAGGAATACATTTTTAACAATGAATTTTACCTTACTCCAACCAGTTACTCCACTTATTCAATCATGGACGAGGATATAAATGAAAATCAAGAAGTGGCTTGGGACAAAACTCACACCGCAACACTAAATAAATATGAGTTAACAAAAAATGACAAGGTATACGAAATAATTGCTGAATTAAAAGAAAACGGTTTATTAATCCCCGAAAACTCCGTTGAATTACATAAAAGGTATTCAGATTATTTCTTTTATTTTAATGTTAATGATGACGAGATAGATCTTTCATCTTGCTATAAAATATCAATAAAAAATAAAACTAACAGCTATTTTGTATCTTACAATAAATCAGGAAAAAACAAAGGCCCATTTGGTTTTGACATTGGCATGTCTTACGAAGAAGTAAAAACCGCATGTGAAGGTATCGAGCCGGAACACATAGCCGATGATCGATATTTTGTAACCCCCAAAAAATCACATCCCCTATTCGAAAAATACATAGTTTGGATAAGTGACCTATATGGCCTTTACTATGTAAAAGGTGTAGGCCATGACATAGACACAAATAATTATGGAACTGAGGCAAAAAAACAATTTAACGACTTGCTTTCTATACTTGAATCTAAATATGGTAATTTTAAAAAAACTGACACTGTAGACGAAGATTATTTATATCATGAAGAACATTATTGGATGACCGCATTAAAAGACGGAGCAAGAACCTACACTGCAAGTTGGTATACACTTAGTCCAGAAGATTATAATGGTCTCGAAACCATTGGCTTAGGAATTAAATGTTCAGAAAAATACTCTACAGACAAAGCTTACATTTGGCTTGAATACGGATTCACAAATCAAGACATCGCTCAAGAAGTCCTAGATGATGTTTTGTAAATTATGAATCTACTGCGTTAGGGATTGTAGGGGCAGCCCGCAAGGGCTGTTGTTTGCAATGAAGCGCTGTCAGCGCGAAACCCCGAAAAGCCCGGCCGCCGAAAATTCGGCGGAAACGCCCAAAAGCAATTCTACAAGCTCTTTTTTTGCGCTACAATATTCCTATGATTTTTGATTTAAGCGTAATCATCAAGGCGCAGGAAGAAGGCGACCAAAATTTAATTCAGAAAAAGCTTAACGACGCGTTGAGGCAAAAATATTCGGGAAGCCAAAAGGCGGAATTTGTTTTTGTAAAAAAATCGGTTGACGCAAGGCGCGGACAATTAAAGCTTTGCTTGCGCTACAAGGCCTTTGTCGGAGAAAAAGCGCAGGACAACAAAAAAGAATTTTCGTGGAAAAAAGCGGACGGCAAAAAAAAGGTTGTGATAATCGGAAGCGGCCCCGCAGGACTTTTCGCGGCGCTAAAACTTTTGGAAAGCGGAGTCCAGCCGATAATAATCGAACGCGGAAAAAATACGGCTGACAGAAAGCGCGACATCGCGGCCATCAGCTCAAAGGGCTTGGTTGACGCTGACAGCAACTATTGTTTTGGCGAAGGCGGCGCGGGAACTTTCAGCGACGGAAAGCTTTACACCCGCAGCAACAAGCGCGGAAACATCGACGAGATTTTGCAAACCTTCGTTTTTTTTGGAGCCGACCCCAAAATCTTGACCGACGCGCATCCCCACATCGGAACAAACAAGCTTCCTCAAATCGTTAACAAAATGAGGCAAAAAATAATTGAGCTTGGCGGAGAATTTCATTTTGAAAGCCGAGCCGTTGATTTTGTCACAAAAGAAATTGGCGGGCAAAAAAATGTCCTTGGCGTTTTGGTTCAAGAAGCGGATAAAAGCCAAAAAGAATTTTTGGCGGACGCTGTTATTTTGGCAAGCGGACATTCAGCGAACGACGTTTACGAATCGCTTGCAAAAATCAGCCCGGAATCTTTGGAAGCCAAAACTTTTGCGGTCGGTGTTCGGGTGGAACATCCGCGCCAATTGATTGACCAAATTCAATATCATGGAAAACGCGGACAAACAAATCTTGGGGCCGCCGAATACCGTCTTACAAGCCAAATCGACGAACGCGGCGTTTACTCTTTTTGCATGTGTCCGGGCGGCTTTGTGGTTCCGTCAGCGACTGGCCCAGAAGAAATCGTTGTCAACGGAATGAGCGCGGCGGAACGCAACTCGCTTTGGTCAAACGCGGCAATCGTTGTCGAAACCAGACCGGAAGACATTCAAAAAATTGCGGAAGAAATTTCTGACAACGAAGAAATTCTTGACTCGCTAAAAAACGTGCCGACGCTTGCCGGTTTGCGCTTTAGAAAATGGCTTGAGCGAAAAACTTGGCTTATGGGCGGAAAAAGCGCCGGCCTTTCAGAGCAAGCCGCCCCCGCCCAATTGATGAAAGATTTTTTGGAAAAAAAGAAAAGCGATTCAATGCCAAGAAGCAGCTACACTCCCGGAATTGTTTCAAGCAGAATCGACCAATGGCTTCCGCCCTTTATCGGGGACCGTTTGGCCAAAGCCTTTAGAGCCTTTGACAAAAACATGCGCGGCTTTGTTTGCCCGGAAGCGCTTTTAATCGCAAGCGAAACGCGAACTTCCACGCCAGTAAGAATTCTTCGTGACAAAGACTCTTTTGAATGCCTTGGCCTCAAGCGCCTTTTTCCTTGCGGCGAGGGCAGCGGCTGGTCAGGCGGCATCGTTTCAAGCGCGATGGACGGCCAAAACTGCGCCTCAGCGCTTTTTTCCTCCTAACAAAAGCGCAGTTGAATAAATTTCCTCTTTGCAAAAGCGCCTCGTTTTTGGCTTGCCGGCAATTATTGCATTGCCACTATTTTTAGTAAATAAAAAATTTATTGATTTTTCATATTAGGCGCTATTGCCTATGCGCCATCGGCGCAAACGTCAATAACTTCCTCTTTGCAAAAGCGCCTCGTTTTTGGCTTGCCAGCAATTATTGTATTGCCAATATTTTTAGTAAATAAAAAATTTATTGATTTTTTACTATTAAGGCGCTATAATTCTTCTATTGTGTTAAAGAAATTGTTTTGGCCGATTACGACTTTTATCATCCTAAACCTTTTTCTTGTTTTGTTTTTTTATCAGGAAAGGGATTTTTCTGGCTTGTCCAAAGAAATTGCCGTTCAATTCAAGGCAAATTTCTTAAAGGATTCCGTAACAAACTTCATTCATGAATTTGAACGCAACAAAGCGGATTCAGTTGAAATATTCGACTTTACCGTATCAGAGCGCGAAAACTCTTTGAGAAACGAATTTGAAAGGACAAGGTCGCCTCAAGAGGGAATAAACGTCATCAATAAAATTTTCAATCAAAACGACATAAGGGACATGTGGTCTTACGTTCTGGTTTCTTCAAGCGACGGAAAAATTCTAGCCTCGCAAAGCATGCCTGAAGATTGGGACCATTCGGAACGCTCGCTCAACAATATTTTTTGTTCTTGGAGATTGATTGAAACTTCATACGGAAAATTTTATTTCGGCGTTACGCAAGAGCATCTTTACAACACGATGATTTCAATCGTAAGCTCAAAAGTGCACAATTCGCATTTTGTTGAAGAGACATATTATTGGATAAACGAAATAAAAAATTATAAGGGCGGAAAAGATTACGCCGTCAGATTGATTCATCCAAATCCGCGCTCGTCGGAAGGAATGCTTCTTTCAACTGACATGCAGGACGCGATAGGCGACTTGCCCTACGAGCGCGAGCTGGAAGGCATCAACAAGGACGGAGAGACTTTCAACATTTATTACTTTAAGAAAAAAGACTCCGACAACTTCGCCCGCAAAATCACTTACTCAAAACTGTACAAGCCTTACAATTGGATAGTTTGCATGGGCTCTTACTACGACGACATTTACGGTTCGGTTGACGCCATCAAAAAAATGAAAAACAAATCAGGCATAAATTTCTTCATATATATAATAATTTTCTGTGACCTTCTTTTGTTGCTTTATTTGTCTGTTAGAATCTACTCAGAAAAAAAAGAAGAGTTGGCCCTCCACAAGCAAACGAACATCGATCCTTTGACAGAAGCCAACACCAAAGATTTTGGCATAAAGGAATTGAAGCAAAAATTCACCCTTTACAAAATCACTCGAGAAAGTCCGGCCTTGATGTTCATGGACGTTGACAACTTCAAGACGATAAACGACACTGACGGAAGGGATACTGGAGATTACATTCTTTCGCAATTGGTGAATATTTTCCGCGACCAAAGCCGAGCGAGCGACATCATAATCCGCTGGGACGGAGACAGATTCTTGGCGATTTTTGAAGGAATGAAAAAAGCGGCTTGCTGGCATTATTCGCAAAAATTGCTGGAAAGCATTTCATCAAAAAAGTTCACTTATAAAAACAAAAGCGTTCAAGCGACAGTTTCTTTAGGCTTCTCTTTCTTTGACGAAAACGACAAAAATTTCGCCCAAGGACTTGAGCGCGCAAAGAAAGCCTTAAAAGAAGCGAAGAACGCAGGAAAAAACAGGGCTAGAGTGGAGTAAAATGGAATCAGCCAAAATCAACGACCCGCGCGAAAAAACAATCGCGCGGGTTTCTATTATAAGCATAATCGCAAACATCGCGCTCGCCGCCTTTAAAGCTCTTGTTGGAATCGCATCTTCTTCCATCGCGATTATTCTTGACGCGGTAAACAACCTTTCGGACGCGCTTTCTTCAATAATAACCATAATCGGAATAAAATTGGCTGGCCGCAAGCCCGACAAAAAACATCCCTACGGCCACGGAAGAATCGAATACATCAGCGCCAGCATCATAAGCGCAATCGTTCTTTACGCCGGTTTGACAGCCCTAAAGGAATCGATTCAAAAAATCATCCATCCGGAAAAACCAAATTATTCAATTTCCGCGTTAATCATTTTAGCGGCGGCCATTTTGGTGAAATTGATTTTGGGCCATTACGTAAAGTCAGCCGGAAAAAAAGTTTCAAGCAAGGCCTTGGAAGCTTCTGGCGACGACGCGAAGAACGACGCGATTCTTTCCGCTTCTGTTTTGGCAAGCGCCTTGGCGATGAAATTTTTTGGAATTTCTTTGGAAGCTTACGTTGGCGTTTTGATTTCAATCTTCATCATAAAAAGCGCGATAGAAATGCTGCAAGACACCCTTGACGACATCTTGGGAAGTCGCCTTCCAAGCCAAACAGCGATTTCCATTAAAGAAACAATTTGCAAAACGCCTGGCGTTTACGGAGCCTACGACTTGTTCCTAAACGACTACGGCCCCAACCGCTTGCAAGGTTCGGTTCACATTGAAGTTGACGACAATATGACCGCCGCGCAAATCGACGAGCTTTCAAACAAAATCAGCATGGCCGTTTACAAGGAGCACAGAGTAATTCTAACCGCTGTCGGCATTTATTCCAAAAACACAAACGATGAGTACGCTGTTAAAATCAAAGAGCGGGTCTTGAAGATTTTGGAAGGCTACAAAAACGTTTTGCAAATGCACGGCTTTTATTTGGACAAGGAAAAGAAGCTTATAAAATTTGACATAATAATTTCATTTGAATCAAAAAACCGTGAAGCGGAATGCAAGGAAATACAAGAAATAATTCAGAAGAATTTCCCTGGATACACGATTCAAATCAACTTGGACAGCGACACTTCCGACTAAATTTTTGTGGCGATTTTTTTGAAATTCCCATTGACAAAAAAAAGAAATTCCTTTATAAATTGCAACTATGTTGCAAAAGTCATACCACACAAAAACAAGTGACTTAATATCTCAGTTCATTCAGACAAAAATGGACTGCGGCTTTACAGCCGGAGAATTGTCCGCCTTTTTAAAGGAAAACGGGGTGAACGTAAACAAGACAACTGTTTACAGAAACCTTGACAAAATGACCGAAAGCGGAAAACTCCTAAAGCATAAATCAATGATTTCAGACTCTTTCGTTTACCAAAACGCGGAAGAAGAAAACAATTGCGCCGAGCACATTCACTTTCAGTGCTGCAAGTGCGGCTCCGTAATCCACCTTTCTGACAAAAACACAACACGATACTTAAAGACTCTTTCAAAAGAGCTTGGCGTTCAGATAAACCTGAACCTTTCTTCATTAAATGGAATATGCCCAAGATGCAGAAGAAAAATTCAGAAAAGCTAAATACAGCTCTTTCGATTATATTTTTGCTCCTCACTCTTTGCTCGATTTTATACATCGCGCGCGAAAAGCATCATCATTGTTCTGGAGAACACTGCCCTATTTGCCAAGTTCTTCAAATTGCAGAACAGAACTTAAAGCTTTTTACAATCGCATTGTCCGCTATTGCGGCGGCAAGCTTGTTCTCATCGGAGAGGGAACAAAAAGCCGCTTTTATTTGCGAATCAGTTCTTAAGTCCAATACGCTGGTTTCGCAAAAAGTCAGGCTTAACGATTAGAAATTCCTTTTTTGTTCTTTGACATAAAAATAATAAAGAGGAATTTTAAAATGACTAAAAAGCCAGTTACATTGATTACAGGTTACTTAGGCTCTGGAAAGACGACTCTCTTGAACGAACTTTTGCGTCAAGAAAAAAGAAGGGTCGCGCTTATCGTAAACGACATGGGCAGCATCAACATTGACGCGGCCATAATTAAAAAGAACGGTTCCGCCGTTGCGCAAAGCGAAATGTACGAAATGCAGAACGGCTGCATTTGCTGCACTTTGCGAGAGGAATTCATCAAGCAAGTGGAAAAGATTTCTGACAACGAATCGATTGAAACGGTTTTTGTAGAAGCGTCGGGAATCAGCGATCCTGGCGCCATCGCCGCGTCTTTCCTTGCTTACGAAGAAGACCAGCCGGACACAAACGTTTACCTTTCAAACATCGTGACGGTTGTTGACGCCGACCGCATTTACCGCGAGTTTATGACTGACTTGCAAAATTATGACGAAAAGGACCAGAACAATCTTTCGTCAAACGACATCACAACGCTTATCGTTGACCAGATCGAATTTTGCAACACAATCATTTTGAACAAAGTTGACTTGCTTAGCGACGCTCAGGTTGAGGACGTAATAAAAATCATTAGAGATTTCCAGCCAAAAGCCGAAATTATAAAGACAACTCAAGGAAAAGTTGAGATTGACCGCATCACTAGCAACCAGAAATTCAATTACGAAATGGTAGATTCTTCTTCGGCGATTCAGAAGGCAATCAATTCGCTCTCTGACACAAACCGAGGCTTTACCGATGAATACGGAATTTCAAGTTTTTCTTATGAATATAAAAAGCCTTTTGACCAGAAAAAGTTCATGAGCTTTATCACTGAAGATTTCCCGAAGGAATTGATCAGGGCAAAGGGATACATTTGGTTTAAGGACAGGCCGCAAGACGTTCTCTTGTTTGAGCAAGCCGGAAGAAATTCTTCTGTAATGGCCGTAGCTTATTGGGTGGCGGCTTTGGACAAGAAGACGCAAAAGGAATGTTTGGAAAACGACGAAGAGCTTAGAAATTCTTGGGACAAAGAATACGGCGACAGAATCAATCAAATCGTTTTCATCGGAAAGAATTACAACAAGGCCAAAATCGTTTCAAGATTGGAACAGTGCCTTGCATAAT
>JAILDQ010000033.1 GCA_024689365.1 Treponema sp.
GCTTTTTTAGAAAAGAACATAATTTTTGACAAATTCTTTTTTAGAAATCCCTTCTTTAGCGAAGAAAGCGTTCAAAGCATGAGCTCGGCTTTTGCCGCGGCAGGAATGTCGGGAAAAATTCCGGATGGTTGGAAAATAATAATCAGCCAACAAATTCCAAGCGCTGGACAAAGAGTGAGCAAGGTTATAGAAAAACAGGTTTTGTCAGGAAAAATTTTAGACGAATGGCGGCCCCTTTTGCAAAAAATGTCCGATGCGGAAGAGAAATTTTTTGGCGACAAAAACAATTCGCTATTTGACTGGAATGCTGAAAGCGTTCAAAAGATTTTTGAAGAGCAAGGCTATAAAGTGGAATTAAAAAAGCAAAAAATTACAGAAAAGCGCCGCATTACGCAAAAGGAAATCAGCGCTTGGTTTGAGAACCCCTCGTCGCCGTATGGAAACGCGATAAAAGCCGCTATTGGCGCTGAAAAAACCTCAGAAATTGCCCGCCTTTTTTCTTCTGTGGCGCAAACTGCGATTTTTGACTGGTCAAGCGAGGTCGCTCTTTGTACGGTTAGCGCCAAACAATAAATAACTGAACAAAAAAAAGGTTGAGAGTATGCCAAATCCGCGCTATATTGTTAATGACCGAATTTTAAAATGGGCGCTCTTTGCGCGGAGGTTATGGTGCCAAAGAATAAATTCACTGTTGGGAAAAAGATATATCTATTCGTTGGACTTACTGTCTTTTTAGCCGTTTTTGGCGCGGCCATGATTTCATACAGAATCAACGCAAGTCAAATAGACGATTATTTCAAGAATCTTTCGCTTTATTCCGCAAGAAACTTTTCAAAATTTATCGACGCGGAATATTTGTTCAAACTTAAGGAAGTCGTAATTTCAGAAGAATACCAAGCCCTTCGAGACCAGGCCGAAAAAGACGAGGACGAGGCCGTTATAGAAAGATACCTTAAACAAAAGGGCCTTTGGACTGATTACGTAAAGAACAGAAATTTTTTGATTCGTTATCTTCGCACGATGGAAGACATAAAATATCTTTACCTAATCGTCTGGGGAGACGTCAACGCCACTAAAGACATGTATTTAATGGACGACGACGAAAATCCCTTGTATGTTACGGGCCGCTACGAAGATCGCGCGGAGTCTTTTTATGGGGTTGACGCGTCGATGGATGTTGAGCCTACAATCTCCAACAGCGGCTGGGGGTGGCTTTGTTCGTCTTATGTTCCTGTTTATGACAAGGCCGGAAATCTTGTTTGCCAAGTTGGTTGCGATGTAGAAATGGACGACATAATTAGAGCCCGAAGAAGGTTCTTGATGTATGTTTTGGCCAGCGCGGTTATTTTTACAATTTTGGTTTTGATTGGCGCGATTCTTCTTTTGAACAGAATCGTCATAAAGCCGATGACCGAAATCACAAAAGAAATGAAGCGCTTTTCGCCTTCCAGCAACAAGAGCTATGAAGATTCCGGAGTCCTAAACCTCAACATAAAAAGCAACGATGAAATTGAAGACATTTACAACGGAATCCGTTCGATGCAAATCAGAATCTTGGATTACCTCAAAGACATTGTTGAAATTCGCGCTGAAAAAGAAAAGGTTGAAAGCGACATAGAGAGCGCAAGAAAAGAAATGGGAGCCATAAGCCGAGAAGCTTATCGTGATTCCCTTACCAAAGTCGGAAACAAATCCGCTTATTTAAAGAAAGCCGCAGAACTGCAAACTAAAATCGGAGACGACGCATTTAAATTTGGAATCGTTATGGTTGACGTGAATTTCCTTAAAACTATAAACGACACATACGGCCATAGCATGGGCGACGATTACCTTAAGGGATGTTGCAAAATAATTTGCCAGATATACAAGCATTCGCCTGTCTTTAGAATTGGCGGAGACGAGTTTGTCGTTCTTTTGATTGGAGAAGACTTTGAAAACAGAAAAGAAAAGCTTTCGCAAGCCGAAAACTTGTTTGAAAGGTCCTTTAATGATTCAAAGTTGGAGCCATGGCTAAGATATTCTGCCGCTATAGGAATGGCCGAATCATCAGCCTCGGACAGAACTGTTGAAGAAGTCTTTAAGCGCGCGGACAAGGCAATGTATGATGAAAAAATGAACTTTAAGAAAAACCATGGCGTTGATGACATTCGAGGCTGAGGCAAAATAATTCCAAAGCAAAAATAATTTGCAATTTTCCTCAAATGGCGCTAAAATATAAAAATCAACCATTGACATTCATTTATAGGAGAAATTATGAACTTTATTTTCTTGGGACCTCCGGGAGCGGGCAAAGGCTCTCTTGCCGTAAAAGTGGCGAAAGACTACAACATTCCTCACATTTCAACTGGCGACATTTTCCGCGCCGCGATTAAAAATCAGACAGAGCTTGGAAAAAAGGTAAAGTCAATCATTGACGGCGGCGGCTTGGTAAGCGACGACATCACTTGCGCTTTGGTTCAGGAACGTTTGGCCGAGCCTGATTGCAAGAACGGCTTTATCCTTGACGGATTTCCGCGCACAATTCCCCAGGCTGACGCTTTGGCAAAATTCTGCCCGGACGTAACTTGCGTTAACTTCCAGATTGCCGACGACGTGGTTATCAAAAGATTGAGCACCCGCCGCGTTTGCAAAAAGTGCGGAGCCAACTTTAACGTTCTTACAAAACCGTCAAAGACAGAAGGCGTTTGCGACGATTGCGGCGGCGAGCTTTACCAGCGCGACGACGACAAGCAGGAATCAATTTTGCACAGAATGGACGTTTACCGCGAACAGACTGAGCCCTTGATTTCTTACTATCGAGCGAAGAACAAGTTGACCGACATCGACGGAGCCATCCAGACCGACGACCTGTTGGTTGAGTTCAAGAAGATTTTCAAGAACTAAATCGGATGAACGCCCCAATTTTGGGGCGTTTTTTTTTGTTTTTTTTAAATAAAATTAGGCTAAACTACTTTAACAACACTAAATATTTTGATAATATAAAAAAGCCTGCGGCTTCAAACTCGGCCGCAAAGCAGGAGTAAAAATGAAAAACGAGTACGTTAAACGTATTTGGGCAGACGTTCAGGCTAAGAACGCCAACGAGCCCGAATTCCTCCAGGCGGTTCAGGAAGTATTGACAACTCTTGACCCAATCGTTGCAAAAATGCAGAAAGAACTTGAGAGCCAAGCAGTTCTCGAGCGTTTCGTAGAGCCGGAACGCGTGATTATGTTCCGTGTGCCGTGGACAGACGACAAGGGCAAACCACACGTTAACCGCGGTTACCGCGTTCAGTTCAACAGCGCGATCGGACCTTACAAAGGAGGCATCCGCTTTAGTCCGGAAGTAAACCTTTCTGTATTGAAGTTCTTGGGCTTTGAACAAACATTGAAGAACAGCCTTACAACCCTCCCGATGGGCGGCGGAAAAGGCGGCAGCGATTTTGATCCCCACGGAAAATCAGATTCAGAAGTTATGCGCTTTTGCCAGTCATTCATGACTGAGTTGCAGCGCCATATCGGACCGGACACAGACGTTCCGGCCGGAGACAAGGGCGTAGGCGGCCGCGAAGTTGCCTACATGTTCGGCCAGTACAAGAGAATCCGTGACGAGTTCACAGGCGTTCTTACTGGAAAGGGCTTGCAGTTTGGCGGCTCTTTGGCCAGAACAGAAGCCACAGGTTACGGCTTGATTTACTTTGCCCGCGAAATGCTCGCCAAAGTTGGCGACACATTCGAAGGAAAGACTTGCGCCGTTTCTGGAGACGGAAACGTTGCCCAGTACGCCGTAGAAAAATTGATTCAGCTTGGAGCCAAGCCGGTTACAATGTCTGACTCAAGCGGATTCATCTATGATCCTGACGGAATCGACAAGAAGAAGTTGGAATTTGTAAAGAAGTTCCGCGCCGCTCACAAGAGAATCGACGAATACGTTAAGAAATATCCAAAAGCCAAGTTCACAGCCAAGGCTCGCCCGTGGTCAGTAAAAGTTGACTGCGCCTTCCCTTGCGCCACTCAGAACGAGCTTGACGGAAAAGACGCTGACATGCTCATCAAGAACGGCGTTAAATTGGTTGCCGAAGGCGCCAACATGCCGAGCACAATCGAAGCCACACAGAAGTTCCAAGACGCGGGCGTTATGTTCGCTCCTGGAAAAGCCTCAAACGCTGGCGGCGTTTCTGTAAGCGGTCTTGAAATGAGCCAGAACTCAGAGCGCCTCTCATGGTCATTCGAAGAAGTTGACCAGCGCCTTGACGGAATCATGAAGAACATTCACGACAACGCCTTTGAGACAGCCAAGAAGTTTGGCCTTAAGACAAAAGCCGGAAAAACCGACTATGTCGCCGGAGCCAACATCGCTGGCTTCATCAAGGTTGCCGGAGCCATGATCGCTCAGGGTCTTGTTTGACAATTTCATTCCCTGGAAAAATTTCAGGGAATGAATCGTTCGATAAAAAAAACCGCTCTTGCGAGCGGTTTTTTTTATGCGTTGTTTTTATTCGCCTTAGTCTTTAGTCTTAGCCTTTCCGTCGGCGACTGTTTCCGCGCGGTCTTTGGCTTCTTTGGCGTTGTTAACCATAAGCATCGGCTGGCCGGTAGCGTCAAGGGCGTCGCGCCACAAGGCTCCTTCGGGGTCAACCACATTGCGCTTTGAGGTTACGACAGAAATAGGAATGTGAACGTACTTGTCGTGAACAAGTCCTACAACCATCTTTGTCTTTCCAGCCATAGCCGCGTGAACGGCGTTGTTGCCCAAGCGTTCGCAATAAATCGAGTCGTTGGCGTTGGCCACGGCCGCGCGAACTTGGTAGCTGGGGTCGATGTATTTGAGGTTGATGTGGATTTTCTTTTCGGCAAAGTATTCAGTGATTTTGTCGCGCAAGAAAGTTCCGATGTCGGCAAGCTTTTTGTTGCCCGAAGCGTCCTTTTGGTTTGTCTTTGCGAGCAATTCTTGGCCGGCGCCTTCCGCTACAACGATAACCGCGTGGCCTCTGCGGGCAAGGCGAACTTCAAGGTAGTGCAAGAAGCCGTTGGGGCCGTCAAGGTCGAACGGAACTTCAGGGATAAGACAGAAGTTTACTTCGTGGCTGGCGAGCGCCGTTGCGGTGGCGATGAAGCCTGATTCGCGTCCCATCAATTTTACCAAACCGATTCCGTTGATTTGAGAATGGGCTTCCATGTGAATTGAAGTAACGGCGTCTTTGGCTTTTTGAACGGCTGTTTCAAAACCGAACGAGCGGTCGATGAACTGCAAGTCGTTGTCAACAGTTTTTGGAACTCCGATGACGGAAATCTTAAGGCCGCGTCGCTCAACTTCGTTTGCAACGTCCAAGGCGCCGCGCTGGGTTCCGTCTCCGCCGATGATGAAAATCATGTTGATGTGGCGGGCCACCAAAGTGTCTACGATTTCGTTTGTGCGCTGTCCGCCGCCTCGGCTTGTTCCCAAGAAGGTTCCGCCGATTTTGTGGATGTCGTCAACATTTTGCGGGTTGAGCTGAACAGTGTCGTAGCCGCTTTCTTCAAAGAAGCCCTTGTAGCCAAACTGGAATCCGTGAATTGAATGAACGCCATAGCGTTTCCACAAGCAGCGGACAACGGCGCGGATAACGTCGTTCAAGCCAGGGCAAAGACCGCCGCAAGTGCAGATTCCCGCGTTAACTTGTTCGGGGTCAAAATAAATCTTTTCGCGAGGGCCGGCCTTTTGCAAAAGGTTTGCGCTGGACAAGTCGTCCTTTTTTCCTGTGTCATACACATTGATTGTGTTGCGAACGTAAGTGTCGTCCTTTACGTAGTTTGCCTTGTGGTCTCCGAATACATTTGAAAGCTGAATCGGCGACGGGAATTTGCAAGTTCCCAAAGTTTCTATCGTAAAATCAAGTTTTTGGTCAGCCATAAAATCTCCTATTATGGATTCAATATATTCTTAAAGTATATCCCCACTAAGATTTTTTTTCAATAGTAAAACACAAAAAAAGCTCCGCGCTTCCCGTCGCAAATAAAAAAAATTGCCGCGATTTTGAGGCGTTTTATTATACTTGACACTTGAACAAAAAATGTAAAAATGTTATTTTTCTATATATGAATACATTGGTCGCATTGTGCGCTGTGGGCGCGGAAAAAATTTTAGGAAATGAAATAAAGCATTTGGGCTACAAGCTCGCGCCCTCTGACGCGGTGAAAGTTCCTGGCCGCGTTACATTTTTGGGAGACGACGACGCTCTTTTGCGCTCGAACCTTTGCCTTAGAACCGCCGACAGGGTTTTTTTGCAGTTGGCGGAATTTGACGCTGACAACTTTGACCTTCTTTTTGACGGAATCTACGCAATCGATTGGCAAAATTATTTTAGAAAAGACACGCGCGTTGTTGTTGATAAAATTCGCGTTTACAAAAGCCGTTTGGATTCCGAACACACAATTCAATCCATGGCTCAAAAAGCCATTTACAAAAAATTGGGCGACGTTTGGAGAATGAACTCCATGCCAGAAAGTGGCCTTGAAAGCGACGTTCGCATTTACGTGGACAACGACAAGGTTTTTGTTTTGCTCGACCTTTCAGGCGATCCCCTTCACAAGAGAGGCTACAGGACTGACGGAGGAATCGCTCCAATGAGGGAAACTACCGCCGCTATTCTTTTGCAATACATGCTTTGGAGAAGAAAGACTCCTCTTTGCGATCCCTTCTGCGGTTCTGGAACGATACCGATTGAAGCCGCCCTTTACGCGATGGACGTTGCTCCTGGACTTGGAAGAAAATTCGCCGTTGAAGAATTGCCTTTCTTTGACAAAAAGCGCGGGCAGGAAATCCGCAAGCAAGAGGCTTCAAAAATTCGGCCCGACGTTGAATTTCATATTGCCGGAAGCGACATCGACTCAAAGGCTGTTGACAGAGCCAAGTTGAACGCGGAACACGCTTGCGTAATGGCCGGCCGCGCCCTTCAAATGATAGGAAGCGACGCGCGCTTAAAAAGACCGGACTTCGTTCAGGCTGACTACAAGGAATTGGCCGCGCCGTTTCCTGAAGGCTTGCTTTTGGCCAACCCCCCGTATGGCGAGCGCATCGGCGACGAAGCCCAAGCGGAAGAGCTTTACAGAGGAATGTCTTGCTTGACTTCAAACTTTGAAAATTGGCAGATGGGCTTCATCACTTCAAACAAGAATTTTCAAAAATGTTTTGGCCGCTACGCAAATCTTCTGAAGAACATCAAGTCAGGCAACTTGAACACTTGCTTTTACATGTACACAGACCAAGGAAAAAAAGGAAAAAAATAAATGGCGATTGTTGTTGAACACGATAAAAGACGGCGCGAAATTCTTGAAAAGGCTCTCGACGTTTTTGTTGACGAAGGATACGAAGACGTTACCTTTCAAAAAATCGCAGACCGTTGCGGAATCACCCGCACGACCCTTTACATTTATTTTAAGAACAAGCGCGAAATTTTTTTGTGGAGCATAAAGCAGCTCACAGGCGGAATCGAGGAAAACCTAAAGGCAATCATAGCTGACCAAAACCTTTCTTGCGAAGCGGCCTTGAGAAAAATCTTGATGCTTATTGTTGACGAATGCGAAAAAAATAACCGCCTGTTCACGGTTCTTCTTTCTTATTTGTTGAACTTGCAAAAGACCGGAGGCGACCCTGCCGAGCGCGTTCGCCGAAGAATGCTTCGCCTTCACCATTTGATTGACACAGTTTTGATTCGCGGACAAAAAGCCGGCGAGTTCAAAAATCTCAGCGTTCACGTTGCATACGAAATGTTTTACGGCTTGATTCAATCCGCGATTTTCCGTCTTTCCGTTCTGAGCGAAAAATCAATTGAGTCAATCCGCGACACGTTAAATTTGGCCGTTGACGGAATATTGATGTAGGGGTCGCCAATGCAGTTTGTTTCATTTGCGTTCGCAATTTTTTTTGTTGTTTTTGTTTCCTTTTATTATTTGGCGCCGCGTTGTGGGAAAAACGCCATAGCCCTCCAAAGAATTTTGCTTTTGCTTGCGAGCGCGTGTTTTTACGCTTTCGCCGACCTTAAGTTTGTTCCCTTTTTGCTTTGCTCCATCGCGGTCACATACTTTGCTGGACTCGCCTTTAATTCTGACGACTTAAAATTTGACGGGGGGGGGTATAGGGGCGCGAAAGGCCGCGCGCTTTTAATTGCCTTTGTCGCGGCCGACTTGCTTCCGCTTTTGTTTTTTAAATACGCCCCAAAGGCTTGGCGCGGCGGAATAATTTTTCCATTGGGCCTTTCTTTTTTTACCTTCCAAAGCTTGAGTTATATTTTTGACTGCCGTTCGAATAAAATCAAGGCGGAAAAAAATATTTTGGACGTGGCTTTGTTCGTGAGTTTTTTTCCGGTAATCTCTTCCGGGCCAATACAGCGCGCGGGCAACTTGATGCCTCAATTAAAGAGCCTTCACAATTTTGACTATGACAACGCCACTTGCGGAATGAAGCAGTTCGCTTGGGGCGTGTTCAAAAAATTTTGCGTGGCCGACGCGCTTGCCGTTTACGTGGATTTTGTTTACGCAAGGGGAACTTTGTCCGAGCAAAGCGGCCTTGCGCTTTTGTTGGCCGTCGTTTTATACGCCTTTCAGATATACTGCGATTTTTCCGGCTATTCAGACATGGCAATCGGCGTGGCGCGCTTTATGGGTTTTGACGCTGGAAAGAATTTTGACCATCCGTATTTGGCGACGTCTGTAGGCGATTTTTGGCGCCGTTGGCACATTTCGCTTTCGACATGGCTGCGCGATTATGTCTACATCCCTCTGGGCGGAAGCAGGGTGGCGCTTCCACTAATTTACGCGAATCTTGCAATTACTTTTTTAGTGTCGGGAATTTGGCATGGCTCAACTTGGAACTTTGTGATTTGGGGTTTGCTTCACGGCTTTTTCCAATGTGTCGGCCGCGCGACCAAGGGTGTTTGGGAAAAAACGCGCCTTCCTGTTTTTGCAAGAGTTGCCGTTACTTTTTGTTTGGTGGCCTTTGCGTGGATTTTCTTCAGGGCGCCAACCTTTTATGACGCGCTTGCAATTATAAAAGGCCTTGGAAAAATTCCGTTTGATGTCGTTAACTTTTTGCCAATGACAAAAAGCCTTGGCTTGAAGGACGCCCTAAAAACAACTTTTTCAATTGACGGCGGCTTTATGAGCATGGTGAATAGGCTTGTTCCGCTTGCGATTTTTATGGTCATAAGTTTTGTCACCCGAAAAAGAAGCGGCTTTGAGATTGTCAAGGCAAAGCCCGCTTTTGTAAGATGGCTTTCTTACTACGCGCTTGCGATAATTTTGATTTGGTTTTACAACACAGGATTTGTGAGCAATTTCATTTATAGCAATTTTTAGGAAGGAATATGAAGCGTTTTGTTTTTAAATTTTTATTGTTCCTGATTCCGGTGTTTTTGTTTTTCTTGGCGATGAACGCTTTGTACGAACGCACCAATTATTGGAAGTCAAAGGATTACGCCAACAAGTACACCGACGCGCCATACGACATTGAGCTTGGAAACGTAGGCTCAAGCATTCCATGCTACGCGTTGAAATACGACGTGGTTCCAGACATTAAAGCATGGAATTTTGCGAATCTGTGCGAGACATATCCAGTAACTGTTAAAGTTGTAAAAAATTACATAAAACATTTTAAGGCCGGAGCAGTCATTCTTATAGAAATTCCGTACTTTGGAGTGCGTTCGCGCGTTGATAGTTATAGGGAACGGTATTATAAAATTCTGCCAAAAGAAGATATGGATAAATGGGAATTTTCTGAATGGCTTGCCTATTGCAAATTTCCGTTGCTTTCTTCCGGGCGTTTTAAGACAGCGATTTTTCACGACATTTCAAAAGAGGAAATGTCGCCGTTTTATAATAGAAACGAAACGTTGACCGAAGAAGAACTTTGGGAATATTCTAAAAAGTCGCACGACAATTATATCAGTTCTCCGCAAAATGGATATGAACAAAATTTTAAGGAAGTGTCTGAAATAATAGATTTGTGCCGCGATAATAAAACTGTTCCAGTTCTTGTTTCTTATCCTCCTGTCGACATGTGGAATGAACTGTTTTCCGCCGACCCCGGTTTTTTTGAAACTTTTGAGCGCTTTACAAAAGAGCTTCAAGACAAGTATCCCGGCCTTGTGTACTTGGACTATTCCCACGACGAAAATTTTACAAAGCGCCACGAGTATTACAAAGACGCTGTTCATATGAACAATGCCGGAGCGGAAGCGTTCACATTAAAACTGGTCGGCGATTTGCGCCAGCTCGGCTTATTGCGCTAGATTAATAAAAAATATATAATGTCCGCTATGAGTGAAAACAAATTATGTCCTTGCGGCTCTGGAAAAAGTTACCAGGAATGCTGCGAACCGATTATCAAGGGCGCCGTAAAAGCGCCGACAGCCGAAAGCTTGATGCGCGCCAGATACACGGCGTATGAAAAGCACGA
>JAILDQ010000050.1 GCA_024689365.1 Treponema sp.
ATGCGGCTTTTGTCCAACACTCCGCTTCAAGTTGACATTTCACTCATAAGAATGGAAAGCCACAAGTACATCAACGCGTCTGAAGAATACCTTGACCGTTTTTACATACCTTCGGGGGAATTCTTCAAGCACAAGTACGACGGCTTGATAATCACGGGCGCTCCTGTTGAACACCTTCCTTTTGAGCAAGTGGATTATTGGAAAGAACTTTGCGAAATCATGGATTGGAGCCACGAAAACATTTTCTCCACCCTTTACATTTGTTGGGCGGCTCAAGCGGGCCTTTACCACTTGTTCGGGGTTCCAAAATATTCGCTTGACCAAAAGAAATTCGGCATATTCAAAAACTGGCAGCCGGAAGGCCAAGCCGATCCCCTTTTGCGCGGCTTTGACGACGTGTTCTTGATGCCCCAGTCGCGCCACACGCAAATTCACGGCGAAGATTTGGCTTTAAAAAAAGACTTGGTGGTTTTGGCTCAATCCGAGGAAGGGCCTTCAATCATAAAGACAAGCAACAACCGGGCTATTTTTGTGACCGGCCACATGGAATACGACACGAACACTTTGAGCGGCGAGTATTGGCGCGACAAGAACAAAAATCTGCCGATTCAAATTCCGCAAAATTATTTTCCTGACGACGACCCGAACAAGGCGCCGCTTTCAACTTGGCGCAGTACGGCCTCTTTGTTTTACCGCAACTGGCTCAACTATTACGTCTACCAGGAAACGCCTTACAACTTTGTAAACTAGTTCCGTCATTCTGAAGCGAGTCTCGTCATCCTGAATCAAGTTCAGGATGACTGAATCGAGTCCCGTCATCCTGAATCGAGTCCCGTCATCCTGAATCGAGTTCAGGATGACAAAAATAGATCTGTCATAATGAAACAAGCTCTGTCATCCTGAAGCGAGTCCCGTCATCCTGAAGCGAGTTCAGGATGACGGAGAAGGCGGCTAGGGTAGGAATAACAGAAATTTCTAGAAAAATAAATGAAAACGCGCTAAAATAAAAGAATGAAAAGAATTCATTTTAATAGAGCCGTTTTCGCGGCGATTTTTGGGGCGGGACTTTTGGCCTTGACTTCTTGCAAGCAAAAAAACGTGTCGCCAGACTTTATCAAAGACATGAAATTGGTTTGGGCGGACGAGTTTGACGGACCGAGCGACGAACCCAATCCCGAATACTGGGACTACAACACCGGCGCCCACGGCTGGGGAAACAACGAACGCCAAAATTACACAAAGGACCGCGCCAATTCCTACGTTTCAGACGGAACTTTAAAAATCGTGGCGATAAAAGGCGAGGACGGAAAGTGGACTAGCGCCCGATTAAAAAGCCAATGGAAAAAAAGATTCACATACGGCTACATTGAATTTCGCGCCAAGCTTCCAACGCAAAAAGGCTCTTGGCCGGCCCTTTGGCTTATGCCCGACAAAAATTCTTACGGCAACTGGCCCCGCTCGGGCGAGATTGACGTTATGGAATATTCGCAAAGCTTTTGGGGAAACAAGGCTTACGGCACTTGCCACTGTCTAGGCGGTTACGGCGGAGACGCTTTTGCCAGCGCCGGAGTTGACGTAAAGCCCGCCGACAAAAAATGGCATAATTACGGAGTTCTTTGGACCGAAGAAAAAATCACTTGGATTTACGACGGCAAGGAATTTTTGTCTTACCAAAATCCCCACGACCCTGACTACCCGCAAAAGTTCTGGCCTTACGACCGGGATTTTTATGTTATCATGAACGTTGCGATGGGCGGAACCCTTGGCGGCGACATTCCAAAAGACGCTAAAAATTGTCAAATGGAAGTTGACTACATTCGCTGGTATCAGTAAAATGCTAACTAACGGTTGTTAGTATGGCAAAGAAGGCTGTTTCGGCGCAAGGCATTGTGGAGGCCGCGCTTTTTTCCGCTTTTAAAAACGGAATGGGCGGCGTTTCGCTTGCCGACATCGCGCTAGAATTGGGAATAAAAAAAGCGTCTCTTTACAATTACTTTGCGGGAAAGGAAGAAATCCTTGCGGCCCTTTGCTCTTATTGCTCTGATTTTTACGCCCGCGTGAATTTTTTTGATCAGGAAATTTTCACCAAAATAAATTCAACCAATTGCGAAAAGCTTTTTAAGAAAGCCGTCGATTCCTACATAAAGGCGCATGAAGCGGAACCGCTTTTTCAGATTTACACCTTGGTGGCGAGCGAAAAATATTTTGACAAAAATTTTTACGACATCTGCGAGACGCAAAAGAAAAAAATTTTTGACCAAAGCTTTTTGTTCTTTAAAATCGCTTCCGCGCAAACTCGGGGCAGCGAGCAAAAATCGGACGAAGAGCTTCGGCTTTATTCAGATTTTTTTACTGACGGAATTATAACTCGCTTGGATTTTTACATCGCGCAAAAAAAAGAGACAATCAGGCGCAATCCTGAATGCGACGCCGGAAGCCTTTTTGCCCTGCCTAGCGACGAAAAGCAAATCGCGGGCATTGTGGCTTTTGCGCTTGAAATATTAAGAAGAGTAATTTAGAAACTATTGTAAATTGGGAGCGTTGATTATGGACGAACAGATTTTAAAGTTGCAGAACGGAAGCGACATTAGAGGCGTGGCTTTGGAAGGCGTTGAGGGTGAGAACGTAAATCTCACTCCGTCAATCGCAAATAGAATCGGCCAAGCTTTTGTTCAATGGCTTTCGGCAAAGACAAATAAAAGCCCCGACCAACTAAAGGTTGGCGTTGGAATGGATTCCAGAATCAGCGGCCCTGAATTGATGGTTGCCCTAAGCGCGGGCATGATAAGTGACGGAACTGACGTAAAGTGCTGCGGAATGGCTACAACGCCCGCCATGTTCATGTCCATCATTTTTGAGCAAAGCCAGTTTGACGGCTCGGCGATGATAACCGCAAGCCACTTGCCCTTTAACCGCAACGGAATAAAATTCTTTACAAAAGACGGCGGCCTTGAGTCAAGCGACATAAAGGAAATCCTTCAAATCGCGCAAGACAAGGAAGAAAAAGCCGTTGACGTTTCAGAAGAAAAAAACTTTGACTTGATTTACTTGTATGCCCGACACTTGCGCGCCGCCATTATGAATGGCGTTGACAATTCTCAAAAGCCGCTTGAAGGCCTAAAGATTATCGTTGACGCTGGAAACGGAGCGGGCGGCTTCTTTGCCGAAAAAGTTTTAAAGCCCCTCGGCGCGAATATCGAAGGAAGCCAATTCCTTGATCCCGACGGCCGCTTTCCAAACCACATTCCAAATCCTGAAAACAAAGACGCGATGGAATCGATTCGCCAAGCGGTTTTGGCTAACCGCGCCGACCTTGGCCTTATCTTTGACACCGACGTTGACAGAATGTCAGCCGTTCTTGACAACGGAGACGAAATCAATCGCGACGCTATTATCGCCATGATAAGCGCGATTTTGGCGCCGAGCAACAAGGGCGCGACAATCATCACAGACAGCGTTACCAGCGACCGCTTGACTTATTTCTTGGAAAGAGTTCTTGGCTTGAAGCACTTGCGCTACATGCGAGGCTACAAGAACGTAATCAACAAGCAAAAGGAACTTTGCGAGCAAGGCGAGAACGCTCCCTTGGCTATGGAAACAAGCGGCCACGGCGCGTTAAAGGACAATTACTTTTTGGACGACGGAGCTTTCTTGGCGGTTCAACTTGTAATCGCTTTGGCAAAGGCCGCTCGCCAAGGAAAGAAATTGCAAAGCCTCATTGAACAGCTTCCTCCGCCCGGCGACGAGTTGGAATTGCGCTTTAAGATTAACGATGAAAATTTCAAGGAATACGGAAAGAATGTTTTGGCGACATTTGCCGAACGCGCGCTTGACGCTGGTTGCGTAATGCCGGAATCTTTTGAAGGCGTCCGCCTTTCGTTTAAGGGCGGCCCTGAAGCCGACGGCGCCGAAGGCTGGATGCTTTTGCGCCTAAGCTTGCACGATCCGGTAATGCCCCTTAACATTGAAGGAACAACGCCCGGATCTCTTGAAAAAATCAAGCATGTCGCCGCCCTGCTTTTGCAAGGCTTTGACAAGCTTGACATGAGCGTTTTGGATTAGCGCTCACTGCTGTTTTCTTCGCTTGCCTTGATGTAGCCGTTTTTGCGCATGAAAGTGTAAGCGAGGTTTTTAGCGGCTTCCTCTTTGTTCAAGCTTGTGATTTGCAAAATAGAGTAAGCCTTAAAAGCCTTGCCTTCTCCCTCAAGCCAAAAATCTTCGGCTCGGGCCAAACCTATGGCTGAAGACTGCTGGCTAAGCTTTCCCTTTCCTTCGCCAATTGATTTGTCAAGAATTTTTTGCGCTGAATCAAGGATTTCTTTTGTAGCGAAATTCTGCGCTTCGGCTTTGGCGCTGTCCAAGAGCGCGTCCTTGTCGCTTCCGCCTTTAATCGAATAATAAAGAACCTTATCCTTTGTCACGCCAAGCTTCTTGTAGAGCTTTTTTGTGGCCTTAGAATATTCCAAGGAACCGACCTTGTTGGAGCCAGCCGCCTTGTCCATAAGTTCAACCCAAGCCGGAAATTTTTTTCCGCTGTCTTTGCCCTGGTAGTCAGAAACCGCAGGTTTTGCAAAAAGCAAGGCTCCTGCCAAAATCATCGCCATAACAAGGGCGTTTTTCTTAAAAGTTGTTGTCATAAACTATGCCTCCTAATGCATGATTTCATGCAATTATAACAACTAAATCCAAAAAAGGAAACAGATTATTTTTTTAATTTGAAGCGTAAACGCAATAGGCCTCGTAAAAAATTTCTCCGTCTTCCTCATATTCAATCCAGTAATCCGCGATTTTTTTTAGATTAGAAATCATTGACGCCGAATTTTTGTCGGAATCATTTTTCAGCGACTTTTTCGCTTTTTCCAAAGCGGAAGATTTTGCAGCAAGAAGCGCCGTGTCCAAGTCATCGCTTTGAGCTTTTGCAAAATAAATATTTCGCGTTTTTTCAAGCTTGAACTGCTTGTAAAAAATTTTGGAATTGTTTTTTTCAAACAAATTGTAAAGCCATTTTGGAATAGGCCTTGAAGAAAAGTCCGAGCCTTGCCAATCGCTTATGCAATCTTCTTGGGGAATCGCAAAAGCCAGGCTTGGCAATAATAAAAGGGCGATTAAAAAAAGGCTTTTGTAAAATTTCAATTTAACTCTCCCAAAAAAAAGGACGCTTTACTTGCCAAAATTTTTCTGACAAATTAAAACGTCCTTTTTTAATTAAAGCTTCAAAAAGCCTTAGTCAGCGATTCCTTCCACCGCGCTTGTGTCGCCGGCAAAGAGGTCTTTGCCAACCATAGCGGCGGCAACCTTTTGGATGTAAGGCATGTAGGCTACGTTTGAGTCAGACTCGACGCTGGCCATGGCCGCGTCAAGCTGCTTTTGGTAGTCTTCCTTGTCCATCTTGTACACAACATAATAGTTGTATTCCAAGCGGGTGTAGTCCTTTTCGCTCTTGGCCTTTTTCTTTCCAACAGGAAGAGTTCCCGTGTAAACCCAGAACTGGGTCACATAGTCAAGGCTGTGAAGGTCAACTACAGAAGCCATTCTTGTGGCGCTTTCGTAAATGCGCTTCTTTGTGTTTTCGTCAGGCTCGTTGCCGTCCGCGGCTCGCATTTCCGCGATTGTGTTGGTCGCGATAATTTGGCTGATAGAGGCGGCCACTTCTTGCTTGGCCTGAATGTTCTTTACCCAAACTTCAGTCATGTCAAGGTCTTTTCCGCGGCCTTGGGCAACGTAAACCAAGTATTTTTTTGTGTCAATCTTGAGTTCTTTGCCAACCGCTTCTGTGCTGTTCGCGTTCAAAGTTCTAACCCATTTTGGACACTCGTCGCCCCATTCAGAGCCTTGGTAATCCAAGATGTTTTTTCTTACTACATTCATTGCCGCCGCCTTTGACTTGTTCTTTGCGGGAAAAGCCAATGAAGTCAAGCAGGCAAGGGCCAACGCTGATACGATGAGTTTTGAAGCTTTCATCTTTATCACTCCTCAAAAAATGAAAAATCGAATTCAGCCGCAAAAGGCTGAATTGCATAAAATAAAGATAGACCTTTTTTTAAGAATTGTCTACGTTTATTTAAAATAAAAACAAAGTTTAATAATATTGGTTACAAGGGCCAAAAGCCGCTCCTTCACTTGAAAGACGGCGCTTTTTTGTATATAATGGAAAAATGTTCCGTATATATGTTGAGCGCCAAAAGGGCTTTGAAAACGAAGCCAGACGCATTCTTTCCGAAGTGAAAAATTTTTTGGGCATTGCCTCTGTAAAGAGCGTGCGTTACTTGAATCGCTATGACATTGAAAACGTCATGCCGGCCGTCGCCAAGATGGCCGTTCAGCGAATCTTTTCCGAACCTCAATCCGACAGCGTAATTTACAATCAGCTGAACCTTAAGGCCGGCGAGACTGAAATAATTTGGGAATATCTTCCCGGCCAATACGACCAGCGGGCAGACAGCGCCGAACAGTGCCTCAGCCTTTTGCGAAAGAGTTTGGAAAAAACTGTCGAAACTGGAACAGAGCCGCCGCGCGTTCGTTGCGCCAAAATCGTTTTGTTGACCGGAAAAATCGCGGCCAAGGATTTGCAGAGAATTCAAAATTACTTGATAAACCCTGTTGATTCCCGCTTGGCTTCCACGGAGCTTCCTAGCACATTGAAGATTCAAACTGAAACGCCGGGCGACATTCCTGTTGTTGAAGGCTTCATAAAATTCAAGAAGGCGGAACTTGAGTCTTGCATGCAAAAAATGGGCTTGGCGATGGATTTTGCCGACATCAAATTCTTGCAGGATTATTTTTCAAAGGAAGGCCGCGACCCGACAGAAACTGAAATCCGCGTTCTTGACACATATTGGAGCGACCACTGCCGCCACACGACATTCTTGACGGAACTCAAGGAAATAAAGGTAGAAAAAGGCCCTTACGAAAAATTGATTAAAAATTCAATCAAAGAATACACCGACATGCGCGCCGACCTTTACGCCGGACGAACGGACAAGCCGGTCACTTTGATGGATATGGCCGTAATCGGAATCAAGCATCTTAAAAAATGCGGAAAGCTTGATGACCTTGAAGTGAGCGAAGAAATCAACGCTTGCTCAATTTACATCGACGTTCATTACACCGCCGACAAAAAGGGAAGAAGGCTTGACCCCAATTCTAAGAAGGCCACTGAACGCTGGCTCTTGATGTTCAAGAACGAAACCCACAACCACCCGACAGAAATCGAGCCTTTCGGAGGAGCGGCCACTTGCATCGGCGGCGCCATTCGCGACCCGCTTTCGGGACGCTCTTGGGTTTACCAGTCAATGCGCGTTACCGGCGCGGCAGACCCGACAGTTCCGATGAACAAAACCATAAAGGGAAAGCTCCCGCAACTAAAGCTTTGCCGCGAATCCGCCCAAGGCTTTTCCAGCTACGGAAACCAAATCGGCTTGACCACTGGCCAAGTCCACGAAATATACCATCCAGGATACGCGGCAAAGCGCATGGAGTTGGGCGCTGTAATCGCGGCGGCTCCGGCGGAAAACGTAGTCCGCGGAACTCCTCAAAGCGGCGACATTGTAATTTTGCTTGGAGGCGGAACAGGCCGCGACGGAATTGGCGGAGCGACCGGCTCTTCTAAAGTTCACACAGAAAAGTCTGTTACAACCGCCGCCGCCGAAGTTCAAAAAGGAAACGCAGTTGAAGAGCGAAAGATTCAGCGCTTGTTCCGAAACAAAGACGTAAGCCTTATGATTGTCCGCTGCAACGATTTTGGAGCGGGCGGAGTGAGCGTCGCCGTTGGAGAATTGGCTCCTGGCTTGGACATCAACCTTGACGCCGTTCCCAAAAAGTATGAGGGCCTTAACGGAACCGAACTTGCAATTTCAGAAAGCCAAGAGCGAATGGCGGTTGTCGTTCGCCCCAAGGATGTAAAGAAATTCATAAAGGCCGCCGCCGCCGAAAACTTGAACGCGGTCGTTGTGGCGACAGTTACGGAAACAAACCGCCTTGTCATGACTTGGCGCGGAAATGTAATCGTAAACCTCAGCAGAGAATTCTTGGATTCCGCCGGCGCCCGCCACGAGGCCAAGGCCTTGATAGAAAGCCCGGCTGCTCCAGCAAGCTCTCCGCTTTTAAAGCCCCTCGCGTCCACTGCAAAGGCTTTGGGAACCGGAGCGTCCTCTAAGGCAATTCAAAGCGCTTGGATTCAAAACATGGCCGACTTGGCTTCTTGCTCCCAGCGCGGTTTGGGCGAACGCTTTGACGGCTCAATCGGCTCGTCATCGGTTTTGTTCCCTTACGGCGGCCGCTACCAGTCAACTCCAGAAGCGGGAATGGCCGCGAAGATTCCTGTTCTTTCTCCGAGCGAAACCAGCACTGTAAGCTTGATGGCTTACGGCTTTGATCCCCGCGTTTGCGAATGGAGCCCTTGGCACGGAGCGCAAGTTTCCGTTTTGTCAAGTTTGGCAAACCTTTTGTGCTTGGGAGCCAATCCCCTTGAAGCGCGTTTGTCATTCCAGGAATTCTTTGGACGCGCCGTTGACCCAAAAACTTGGGGCTATCCGGCCGCAGCCTTGCTTGGCTCAATCACCGCGCAAAACGCGATGGGAACCGCCAGCATCGGCGGCAAGGACAGCATGAGCGGAACTTTTGAAAAAATCAACGTTCCTCACACGCTTGTAAGTTTTGCGGTTGGACACGATGAAGTTCAAAACGTTCAGAGTGGCTCGTTCAAAAAGGCCGGCTCAAACATTTACCTTGTCCGCCTTCCTTATTCTGAATTGCTCGCGCCCGATTACGAAAGCTTTAAGGCAAACTCGCAGGTCGTTTACAATTTGAACAAGGCTGGAAAAATCCGCGCCATGTATCCTGTTCGCGCCGGCGGAATCGCCGAGGCCGTTACAAAAATGGCTATGGGAAACAGAATCGGCGCCGAGCTTATCAAGCCCGCAAAGGCCAAGGATTTGTTCATTCCCCTTTACGGCTCCATTATCATTGAAACGGAAGAAAACCTTGAGGGCGAAAAATTTGTCGAAGGAACTTTGTCGTTGATTGGAAAGACAATCGAAGACGCGAAAATCATTGTTATTGGAAAGACAAAGGCTTCAACCGCGACGATAAAAATTTCCGACGCGCAAAAGGCTTGGGAAAAAACATTGGCCCAAGTTTTCCCGCCGGTAAGTTCAGCGGAAAGCCAAGAGGAGCTTCCTGACTTTGCGAAAGACACTCACGTTTCTTTGAGCGAAGCTAGGGCGAATCCAAGCTTTAACATTTGCAAGAGAAGGCCAAAAGTTTTGATTCCTGTTTTCCCGGGAACAAACTGCGAATACGACATGGCCCGCGCCTTTAATTTGGCCGGAGCGGAAACAAAGATTTTGGTCTTTAGAAACAACACAAGCCAGGCCTTGAGCGATTCATTGGACGAGTTGGTAAAGGCTTTGAAGAAAACCCAAATATTGGCGCTTGCCGGCGGCTTTAGCGCTGGCGACGAGCCGGACGGTTCCGGAAAATACATCGCCAACGTTTTGCGTGAAGGCCGTGTTTGCGAGCAAGTGATGAACCTTCTTAAAAAGCGCGACGGCCTTGTTCTTGGAATTTGCAACGGCTTCCAGGCTTTGATAAAAACAGGCTTGGTTCCGTATGGAGAAATCCGCGAGCCGAACGCCGATATGCCGACCCTTACATTCAACACTATCGGCCGCCACATTTCGCGCGTTGTCCGAACAAGAATGACCAGCGCGATGAGTCCTTGGGCGCAGAACGCTTCTGTCGTTGACCAAAGAATTCATTTGGTTCCGATTAGTCACGGCGAAGGAAGAATTATAATCAGTCCCCGCTTGGCAAAAGAATTGTTCACAAAGGGACAAATCTTTAGCCAATACGTTGACGAAAAAGGAAATCCGGCGATAAATGAGCCGGACAATCCCAACGGCTCAATGTACGCGATTGAGGGAATGACAAGCCCCGACGGCCGCGTTCTTGGAAAGATGGGCCACAGCGAACGAACAATCGGAAACGACTTGAACGGCGCTAGCGGAGACTTGATTAAAAACGTCGCTGGAAATCCTCTGACAAACAATTTTGAAAATTCTTGCCAGAATATTTTTGCCGCCGGCGTAAGTTATTTTAAGTAGGAAAAAAATGAAAAGATACGGAATGAAAAGTTTGGCGCTCCTTTGTTTTGCTCTGGCATTTTTGTCAGGCTGTTCAAAAAAAGTCGCCAAAGACGATTACGGAATTTACAATGATTTTGACAGCGTTTTGAGCGCGGCCAAAAAGAGCGGAAAAAAGATTTTGCTTTTCTTCACAAAAGTTGAGGACGGCGGCAATAACGAAACAATCGTGAACGACGTCCTTCACGCAAGCGATTACAATGAATTGATTGGAAAAGAATTTGAAACATGCCAAATCGATTACAGCCGCGAGCGCTTTTCCAAAAAGTCTGAAAATTTTGACGAGGCCAGAAACGAGCGCGACATGAAAACCGCCGTCATTTACGGGGCCGAATCAACGCCTGCCGTTTTGCTTTTGACAAAGCAGGGATATGTCATTACAAACATCACGTACTTGCCTGCGAAAAATCCAAAAGAATTTTCTGAAATAATTGAAATGGACAGGAAAAGCATAACAGAAATGGAAGCCTTTCTCGCCGAGCTTGACGCGTCCAAAGGCCTTGACCGCGTTCAGAAAATTGACGAGTTGTACGAACAGACAAAGGCAAACTTTCGCTACCAGCTTAGGGCTTTGAGCGACGAAGTGATTAAGCTGGACAAAAAAAATCAAAGCGGCTTGGTTGGAAAGCACTTGCTTGCCCGGGCCTCGACAAAGGCGATGGAATGCTATTTGCGCCGCGAGCCTCAAAAAGCCGTCGATTGCTATTTGGAGCCTTTAAAGTCAAAGTTTCTTTCTGTTGAGGAAAAGCAGAGAACTTATTTTGCCGCGGCTTACATTACAGGAAACGACACTCCCAGCGTTGAGACTTCTGAAAAAATAATCGGCTTTTTGAAATCGGCTCAGGAACTGGATCCAGAGTCTCAATTGGCCGAACGATGCGCGCTCTTGTTGGAGCGCCAAGAAAAGATTTTGGCCAATCAAAAAGAGACTGAGGCTAAAAAAGCGGCCGAAGAATCCTCTGAGGAGAACAGCGCGGAAGAATGAATGAACCTCCGTCTGTTTCCGACATATCCATCCCCGCTCTTGTAATTTCAGCGGTAGTCTTGATAACGCTTTCAATGTTGTTCTCAATCAGCGAAAGCGCTTTCTTGTCTGTAAATAAATTGCGCCTTAGAGTCAAATGCCGAGCGGGCGATAAAAGAGCCTTGCGCGTTGCCAAGCTTTTGAAAATCAAGGAGCGAATGATTAACACGCTTCTGGTTTCCAACGCTTTGGTCAACGTAATGCTCAGCTCTATTTTGACCGCCTTTGCCCTTAAGGCTTTTGGAAGCAAGGCCATAGCGATCACAACTTTTGTCACCACGGTTTTGCTTTTGCTTTTTGGAGAAATAACGCCAAAGGCTGTTTGCACACGTCATCCAGATCCAATCGCTTACGGTTTGAGCGCCTTTGTTCAAATAGTTGTTTTTATTATGAGGCCAGTTGTTTTGATATGGACCTCTGTTTCCAGGTTCGTTTTGTTTTTGCGCGGAATAAAAATCCAAAACGAACAAGGAACCTTTACGGTTGAAGACATCAAAACTTTTTTGGATGTCAGCGCCGAAAACGGAATCATAGAACGCGGCGAAAAAAATCTCTTGAACCGAGTCCTAAAATTCACCGACTTGGAAGCGCAAGACATAATGATTCCGCGAAAGCAAATCACTTTTGTTCACATAGACGACAGCTACGATAAAATTTTGGACTTGAGCAAAAGGACTTTGTTTTCCCGCTTTCCTGTGTACCGAGAGGACATTGACGACATCGTTGGAACGGTTTACATAAAGGACTTGCTTTTTTATTCCGGCGACAAAAGCTCTTTTTCTTTGAGAAGCGTGATGAGGCCGCCGCTTTTTGTTCCGGGAACAATCAATATGTCGTCAACACAGCAGCTTTTGCGCGACGAAAGGCAAACGATGGCAATTGTTGTTGACGAGTATTCCGGCACTGAAGGCATTTTGACAAAAGAAGACATCGCCTCCGAAATGTTCGGCGCGTCGATTTCAGAGTTTTCAAAAAGCGCGAATATTTCTACGGTTGTTCCAACAGACAAGGATGAATTTACTCTTGAAGGCACAACTAGAATTTCAGAAATAAACGAAGCCTTGAGGATAAACATTTCCTCTAAGGTGAACGAAAGCGTTGGCGGTTGGCTTATGGAAATGCTTGGCCGCATCGCGGAAAAGGGAGACGAATTTTCCTTTGAAGGCTGGAAGTTTTCAGTAATAAAAATGGACGGCCTTAGAATAGAAAGCGTTAAAGTTGTCAGGGAGGCGCAAGAGGAAAACGCGCAGCAAAAGTTGTCCGCCTTGTTTAAATCGGGGGATGACGAATGAACTGGGCAAAAATTATTTGGACTAGCGGACTTTTAGTTTTTCTCGTTTGGCTTATCGCTTTCTTTGCCGCGAGCGAAACAGCCTTCCTTTCCATGACGAACATTCGCGTTAGAAAAATGCTTCGCGCCCGAAAGCCTGGAGCCAAAAGAGTGGCTCGTTTGAGGGCGGACATAGACAGCGTTTTGACCGTTGTCCTTATCGGAATAAATTTCATCAACACGCTCGCGTCTTCAATCGCGACTGTGTTGGCGATTGAATTGGTGGGAAACAAAGGTGTTGCGATCGCCACTGCCGTCATAACTTTTTTTGTAACGGTATTTGGAGAAATCATTCCTAAAACGGTGGCCGGCCTTGAGGAGAACACCGACAGAATAGCCGCCCGAAACGGAATCGCCTTGGAGTTCTTGAAATACGCTTTCTTTCCAATTGTTTGGTTCTTCTCTCAGATTTCAAAAGGAACCGCTTTTATCGTCAATAAATTTTGGAAAGAGAGCGACGCGATCATTCAAGAAGGCGAGCTGAAAACTTTGATTCAAGCGGGGGCGGACGACGGCGCCTTGGAAAAAAACGAAAAGAAAATGTTGGACAAAATTTTGGAAATCTCCGACTTGACTGTCCACAACATTATGAAGCACCGTTCTTTGGTCACTTATATAAAGGAAAGCGACACAAGGCAAAGCGTTGTCGAAGCCTTTAAAAATTCCGGCTATTCGCATTTGCCGGTTTACAAGGAATCCAAGGAAAATGTAACTGGCGTTTTGTATTACAAGGACGTTTTGTTCGAGAAAAATTTACCGGGCGCTTTTTTCATCGTTGATTACATGAGCGTGCCCCTTTATGTTCCTGAAACTTTTTCCGTTATTGAATTGATTCAGATTTTTAAGAAGGAAAACCGTCCCTTTGCGGTTGCCCTTGACGAGCAGGGATGCACGGCCGGAATCGTCACCCTTGACGACGTAATGCGCGGACTCTTTGGAAGAATGAGCGATTCAGGAAACAAGCATCAGGAAATTCCGGCTGAAGAAAGAATAAAAATTATTTCTTCAAAAGAATTTTTGGTTCCAGGCGACATGCGCTTGATGGATTTGAATGAAATATTGCATTTGGATTTGACAAGCGATAACTATGACACGCTCGCTGGATTTTTGCTGGAAAAGTTTGATTCGATTCCATCCTCCGGGGAGGCGCGTTTGATTGACGGCGCGCTTTTTGTGGTTGAAGACCAATCCCAGCGAAGGATAAAATCGGTTAGAATTAAGCTTTAGGCTTTTGCGGCGTCAACTATAAGTTTTGCCGTGCCTTCCAAGCCCGCGTAAGAACTGTTAATAAGCATGTCGTAATGCTCGTAGGCTCCCCAAGTGAATTCTGTAAAAGTGTTGTAATGGTTCGCGCGGCGTTTGTTAACTTGGCAAATTGTTTTCTTCGCGTCTTTTTCCGGAATCTTGTAGGCTTCAATCGCTCGCTTGATTCTGTCTTCAGGGTTTGCGTAAATGAAAAGTTTTAGAATGTCCTTGTCCGAAAATTCTTCGCTGACGTGAAGAATGTAGTCCGCGCAACGGCCTACGATTACGCACGGAGATTCTTTCGCAACTTTTAGAATGATTGTTCTTTGCGCGTTGAAGATTTGGTCAACAAGGGGCAAGGTGTTCGGCGTTGTTGCGGCCGTGTAGTTTGAAGAATAATTCGAGCCTAGCATCATGTTGTAAAGCCAGCCGCTTGAAAGGCTTTGCTCGCTTTTTTCGATGAATTTTGGCGACAAGCCGCTTTCGTCGGCGGCAAGGTCGATGAGCTGTTTGTCGTAATATTTCCAGCCAAGTTTTTCAGCAACGATTTTGCCGATGGCGCTTCCGCCGCTTCCGTGTTCGCGGCTGATTGTGATTATCTTTTTCATGTT
>JAILDQ010000058.1 GCA_024689365.1 Treponema sp.
ATGTTGTTGTTGGCGGTCGGATGGAACTTAACCAAGATTTCTCCGACAACTCCGACGCGCGGCTTTTTGATTGGAAGCAAGGGAAGCTCGTCAAATTCCTTGATGATGTTCTTGAGCAACTTGTGGTAGCCGTGAAGCGAAAGAGACTCCAATTGCCTTTCGGCGCGCGCGTTCCACTTTTCGTAAAGGGCGTTGGCGCTGCCAGGAACTTTTTCGTAAGGACGGGTGCGGTAAAGAACGCGCATCAAAACGTCTCCGACCATGACGGCCATCAAGGCGCGGTGCAAAAGCGGAAGCGTGATTTTAAAGCCAGGATTTTTTTCAAAGCCCTGCGCGCTCAAACTCAAAACGGGAATGTTTCCCCAACCAGCGTCGTTCAAGGCGCGGCGGATAAAGCCGATGTAGTTTGTGGCGCGGCAACCGCCTCCAGTCTGGCTTATGATAAGCGAAGTGTTTTCAAGGTCGTACTTTCCAGACTCAAGCGCGGAAATCATTTGGCCCGCAACCAAAATAGAAGGATAGCAAGCGTCGTTGTTTACGAACTTAAGGCCGGTCTCAACAGCCTTTGGATCAACCGCGTCAAGAACAACAAATTTGTAGCCGGTATAATTAAAGGCCTTTTGCACAAGCCTGAAGTGAATCGGCGACATTTGCGGCGCGATGATTGTATGCTTGTAGCGCATTTCTTTTGTAAAGATTTGGCGCTTGTAGGCGGCCGACTTGTACTCAGGACGAGTGTGGTTTCGCTCGTGGGCGCGGACCGCGGCAATCAAAGAACGAATGCGGATGCGGACGGCTCCAAGGTTGCTTCCTTCGTCAATCTTGATGAGGGTGTACATGCGGCCCTTGCTCTTCATGATTTCGTCAACTTGGTCGGCGGTAACCGCGTCAAGGCCGCAGCCAAAGCTTGTGATTTGAACCAATTCCAAGTTGGGCATTCCGCTTACAAAGGCGGCCGCGCGGTAAAGGCGGTTGTGGTAAACCCATTGGTCGATGATGCGCAAGGGGCGTTCGATTGAGCCAAGGTGGGCCACAGAGTCTTCTGTAAAGACCGCCAAGCCCAAGCCGTGAATCATCTCGGGAATTCCGTGGTTGATTTCAGGGTCAAGGTGGTAAGGGCGGCCCGACAAAACGATTCCGTGAACGCCAGTCGTGATTATGCGCTCAAGGGCTTCCTCGCCTTTTTGCTGAATTTCCTTTCTGAATTTTTCCTGCTCGTTCCAAGCCTCGTCAACCGCGCGCATAACCTTGTCAAAAGTTATTTGCGCGAAGTGGGGATGCAATTCCTCGAACAAGCGGTAGGCCAAACGGTTCTTGTCGTAAATCGGCAAGAAGGGATCCATGTAAAGAATAGAAGAATCCTGGCGCAAAGCGTCGATGTTGTTCCTCAAAACTTCTGGATAGCTTGTTACAATCGGACAGTTGTAGTGGTTTCCGGCGCCCGGGTCTTCCTGCTTTTCGTAAGGAGCGCAAGGATAGAAAATGAATTTCACGCCCGCCTTTAAAAGGCTTTCCACATGGCCGTGGCTGATTTTTCCAGGATAGCAAACCGATTCTGACGGAATGCTTTCAAGGCCCTTTTCGTAAACGCTTCTAGTTGAGCGCGGACTAAGGCGAACCCTAAAGCCCAACTTTGTGAAGAAGGTGAACCAAAGGGGATAATTTTCGTACATGTTGAGAACGCGCGGAATTCCAACCTCGCCCATCGGAGCGTCTTGCAAGGCAAGCGGCGTGTAGTCAAAGACGCGCTTGTATTTCCAAGCGAAGAGGTTTGGAATCTCGGCCTCGTCGGAGCCGTCAATCTTTGTGTTGGCCTTGTTGCTCGCGTCGATTACAGAAACTTTTTCGCCAAGCTCGGCGCCGCGCTCGCAGCGGTTTCCTGTCACAAAAGCGCGGGAAATTGTTTTTCCGTCAGAGTCCTTTGTGGTGAATGTGTTTATCGTGAGCAAACAATTGTTCTGGCATTTTCCGCAGCGGCGCAATTCCAAGTCAACGTGGAAATTCTCAAGCTCTTCCAAAGTAGCGAGCGTTGTCCTTACGTCGTGAACCGTTCCTTCCGGCTCGCCCGGCTTTGGAGCCATCAAGTCTCGCCATTGGTCGCAAGCGATTAAGGCAGAACCGTAGGCTCCCATAAGGCCCGCTACGTCCGGGCGGAATACGTTCACGCCCGAGATTTTTTCAAAGGCGCGCAAAACCGCGTCGTTGTTAAATGTTCCGCCCTGAACGACAACCTTTGTTCCGATGTCGCTCGCGCGGCGCAATTTGATTACTTTAAAGAGCGCGTTCTTGATTACAGAATAAGAAAGGCCGGCCGAAATGTCAGCGACAGTCGCGCCTTCTTTTTGAGCCTGCTTAACGCGGCTGTTCATGAATACGGTGCAACGGCTTCCCAAGTCAACTGGCTGCTGCGCGGTCAAAGCCTTTTGGCTGAATTCGCGAACGTCCATTCCCATCGTGCGGGCAAAGTTGTCCAAGAAGCTTCCGCAGCCGGAAGAACAGGCTTCGTTCAACTGAATTGAAGAAATCGCGCCGTCCTTCATTCTAAGGCACTTCATGTCCTGGCCGCCAATGTCCAAGAGGAATTCAACTCCAGGAACAAAAAAGTCTGCGGCTCTAAAGTGAGTTATTGTTTCTACCTCGCCCGCGTCAACGCCCAAGGCCGCTTGGAACAAGGCCTCGCCGTAACCAGTGCTGACGGCGCGCGCGATGTAAACGTCTTTGGGAAGACGGGCGTACAAATCCTTCAATGTCTTTACGGCGATGTCAACCGGGTTTCCGGCGTTGGCTGTGTAGAAATTCCAAAGAATGCGGCCGTCTATGTCTGTAAGGACAGCCTTTGTCGTGGTTGAGCCTGAATCAAGTCCAAGGAATACAGGACCTTTAGTGGAATCCAAGTCGCCCCGCAAGGCCTTTTCGCTCGCGTGCCTTTCCCTAAATTCCTTGAGCTCTTCCTCGCTTTTGAACAAGGGCTCCAAGCGCTGGACTTCGCGCAATTCGGCGCCGACAAGATTTTTCAGCGACTCGCGGAATTCTGCGATTGTCGGGAAAGAGAAAGACTTTCCGTCGGGACCGCAAACAAATTTTCGCTCGGCGGAATAGGCCGCGCCTTGCGCCACGAAGAGCTGGGAATTTTCAGGGACGATAATCTCGTCGTCCTTTAATTTCAAGGTTTCGATAAAGCGGCGGCGAAGCTGCTCCATAAAGTGCAAGGGTCCGCCCAAGAAAGCGACCTTTCCGCGAATGGGCTTTCCGCACGCAAGGCCAGAAATCGTCTGTGTGACAACGGCTTGATAAATGGAAGCGGCGATGTCTTCGCGGCGCGCGCCTTCGTTAATCAAGGGCTGAACGTCTGTCTTTGCGAAAACGCCGCAGCGAGCGGCAATCGGATAAATGGTCGTGGCGCCCGCGGCAAGCTCGTTCAAGCCGCCCGCGTCGGTTTCCAATAGAGCGGCCATTTGGTCGATGAAGGCTCCAGTTCCGCCGGCGCAAGTTCCGTTCATGCGCTGCTCAACGCCGCCTTGGAAATAAGTAATCTTAGCGTCTTCTCCGCCAAGCTCAATCACAACATCGGTTTGCGGAATGATTTTTCGGACGGCGGTTGTGGCCGCGATTACTTCTTGAATGAAGGGCACGTTGAGCCATTGGCTTACGGCAAGTCCTCCAGAGCCAGTGACCTTTACGCTAAGGGTTTGGCTTGTTCCCTCCGGGCACTGTTTTTCCAAAGAGTCAAGGGCGTTATTTACAACTGAGATAATAGTAGAGCGAATGTCGGCGCGATGGCGCTCGTACGCGCTGTAAAGCAATTCATCTTTTTGGCCAAGAGCCGCGACCTTTACAGTCGTTGAGCCTACGTCAATGCCAAAGCGAATCGGTGTTACAAATTTCTTAAAACTAGCGCTTTCTGAAAATTCCATAATTATATAATTATAAGGGATTTATAGAAAAAAAGCAAGTTAGCGGCGATTTTTAATGAAT
>JAILDQ010000070.1 GCA_024689365.1 Treponema sp.
GGGAGACGCGCATAGCCCGCGTTAAGCGCTGCTCTTTGCTTAAAAAGCTGCTCGCGCGGCCTCCGTTACAGTGAAAGGGAATGCAAGGCGGACAAAGAAGGGGCGGGACGCAGAAAAAAAAGAATGGAAGGACCCGTCAGAGAGCGGCTTGACGCAGGGAAAAGCCGCGAACGAAAGACGGGAGGCTCCATTTCTTTTTTTTCGTCGCTGGGACCCGCCTTTAAGGTCCGTCTTACATTCCCTTCACTTTTGAACAAGCGAAAATTCTTCCAAAATTCGCCCTTGTTGCGCAAAATTGGTGAAAATCGTTATATCTTTTTGGAAAAAGTGGACTTATAATTAAGAAAAACTGAAAAATAGTTATGTTTTTTGCAACAATGGTTCAGTTTTGCAGGGCGGAAAAAAAGAAAAAAAAGTGAATTTTTTCGCAAAAAAAATTTGACAAAAGGAAAAAGACGTTTATAATAGGAATTATGAACAACCGGTTGCGCAATTCAGACAAGATTACTATGGATGTAATCGCCCAGAATCTACAGGTCTCAAAAACCACGGTTTCCAGAGCCATTTCGGGCAAGGGCCGCGTTGGCCGGGAAACGCGCGACAGGGTTCTAAAATACATAGCGTCTTTGGGCTACAAGCCCAATTCCATGGCCCGGGCCTTGGCTGGTTCCAAGACTTACAATATTGGCGTTGTGATTCCTGACACGGACGAACGCGGCGGCGCGCCCTTCTTCAAGGATTGCTTGATTGGCGTTACGGCAGCTTCGGCAAAAAGGGACTACGAAACTGTTTTGGCTGTCATTTCCGACGGGAATTACAACAATTTGGAGCGCTTGGTGAACGGGCGCCGAGTTGACGGCCTTGTTCTTACGCGCGGAGACAAGAACGGTAAAATTGTCTCTTACTTGCGCGAGCAGGCAATGCCTTTTGTTTTAATCGGAAGAAATTCCGATGACGACGTTTATCAAATTGACAGCGACCAAAAGGACGGTTGTTGCGAGCTTACGGCCAGAATGTTAAGGGAAAGTCCAAAGGGCGTCGCCTTGCTTTCGGGGCCAAAAGATATGGATGTCGAGCGCTTGCGATACGAAGGCTACGCTCAGGCTTTTACACTGGCCGGCTTGAAGGTTGACGAAAGCTTGGTTTTTTGGGATTCAGAAAAAAAGCTTGACGAGGCCTTGGACAAGATTTTGGAGTCTGGCGTAAATTGCGTGGCTTGCTCTGACGACATCATTTGCCTCAAGGTTATGGAGGCGCTCAAGCAAAGGGGAGTTTCTGTTCCCGGCCGCTTGCAAGTGGTTTCTTTTTTTGACAGCGAAAACTTGGAAAGCAACGACGTTCCGGTCACTTCGCTGCACGTTGACACAAAAGTCTTGAGCCAAAAGGCCGGCGACTTGTTGATTGACGTTTTGGACGGCAAAAACCCGGACCTTTGCAATTACGCAAAATGTTCGGTTTTGTATAGAAGTTCATTCCGCAATAACGCGGGCTGAATAAATTAGGCTTTTATTTTTTCATAAGGAGGATATTTATGAAAAAGTCTTTGGTACCGGTATTGTTCGCCTTGATTCCGGCTTTGGTTCTCGCTGGCTGCTCAAAAAAAGCGGCTTCTAAAGCGGAAGGCCCTGTAACTCTCAAAGTTTGGGAATCAGACAAGGGACCCGATGAGTTCATTCAGAAGGCTGGAGAAGCTTACACAAAGGCTCACCCGAACGTAACAATCGAATACGTTCACGTAGAGCTTGGCGACGCCGCTGGACAGATCGCTCTTGACGGACCTGCTGGAGTAGGACCGGATTTGTTCGCCGCTCCCCACGACAAGCTTGGTGAATTGGTAAACTCAGGCCACGTTGCCGCAACTGTCAACGCCTCTACAGTAAAGGGCGAAGTTCTTGGAGCTTGCTCTCAGGCTTTGACTTACAATGGAACAATGTACGGCTACCCTGTTTCTGCCGAAACATACGCCTTGTTCTACAACAAGGACCTCATCAGCGAAAGCGAACTCCCCAAGACATGGGAAGACCTTGCCACTTTCTCTAAGAAATTCAACGCCGCCAATCCTGGAAAATACGGATTCGTAATGGACGTTGGAAACGCTTACTACACAATCGTTTTCACAACAGCCAACGGAAACCGCTTGTTCGGACCTTCTGGAACTGACACATCAGACACAAAGATCAACTCAGAGGATTCTGTAAAGGGAATGAAGTTCTTCCAGAAGACTTTGCGCCCCGCTTTGAACGTTCCTGCGGCCGACCTTTCAACTTCTGTAGCCGACTCAGCTTTCTCTTCAGGAAACGCCGCCATGCACATCACAGGACTTTGGAACGTTAAGCCTTTCGTTGACGCTGGAATCAACTTTGGCGTAGCCGCTCTTCCGGCTCTTCCTGGCGACAACAAGCCTTGCGCTTCTTTCTCTGGAACTCGCGCCATGTTCGTTTCTGCCTACTCAGAGCATCAGGAAGCCGCCGCCGCTTTTGCCGAATTCCTTCTTACCCCTGAAATGCAGAAGCTCCGCTTTGACATCACAGGCGCCATGCCGTCAATCAACGTAAAAGTTGACAGCCCTTATATGCCTGGCTTCATCGCTCAGCTTGACTACGCTTTCCCGATGCCGTCTATCCCACAGATGGGCGCCTACTGGGATGCTATGGGTAATGCTTCTAAGAACATTTGGGACGGAGCCGACGTTAAGAAAGAACTTGACGCCGCCAACGCCGCTATTCTTGGATTGTAATCGTTGCTAATGGTTAATCGGCTGCCAACCCGGATAAAGTTCGGGCTGGCGGCCGCGTCTTGACCGTTCGCATTGTTTTTGCCTGGAGCCTTTGCGGCTCCGGCTTTTAGCCTTGGAGGAATCATGGCGCAAGATTTGCCTGTAGACGGAAGCGCTCTTAAAAAGATTAAAATCACTTCCCGATGCTTTATGGGCCTTAGCCACATACTTTATCTAAAGGAATACGTTAAAGGCTCCTTGTTCGCGGCGCTTGAAATTTTGTTCATTTGCCTGCTTCCAATGTCAATCCGAAAAATCATTCAAATGATTACGCTCGGAGACCCTCACCCGGAACTTCCAGTCAGACAGCGCGACAATTCTGTTTTTATGCTGATCGACGGAATGTTAGTTTTGTCTATAATCGCGATTTTCGTTGTCGCTTACATTCTTTCTGTAAAAAGCGCCGAAAAATCGTATAATAAATATTGCGCGTTAAAGCGCTTCTCAAATCAGAAAAACGCGCTTCAAGAGCTTGCCGGCAGTTCCTTCACCGTTTTGGGATTGGCTCCAGCCGTCATAATGCTCATTATATTTGTAGTTGTTCCCTTGGTATTCTCTGTCGCGGTAGCTTTCACGAACTATTCCGCGCCTGACCACATATCTCCTGGAAACACAGTTGACTGGGTTGGCTTTTCCAACTTTAAGACTTTGCTTTCAGGCGGAACCAACTGGTCAGTAGGTTTTGGCCGCGTTGCCCTTTGGACTGTAATTTGGGCTTTTGCAGCGACCTTCACTTGCTACTTTGGCGGCTTGCTTATCGCCGTAATGTTGAACGAGGCGAAAATCAAGTTCGGCTCCATCTTCAGAGTAATCTTTATCTTGCCTTACGCTGTTCCTGCTGTAATCACAATGATTACTTGGAAGAATTTGTTGAATGGAACTTTTGGAACTGTAAACAAAACGCTCACTGCTTTGGGTCTTATTTCCGAACCAATTCCATGGCTTGGATCTCCTGTATTGGCCCAAGTGATGTGTATTGTAATAAACTTATGGGCGGGCTTTGGCTACTTTATGATGCTCTCAATGGGTTCAATGACAGCCATAAATACCGACCTTTATGAAGCCGCGCGCATCGACGGCGCTTCAAGCGGACAGGTTTTAAGAAAGATTACTTTGCCTTTGGTTTTGTACCAAACAATGCCGCAAATTATCATGTCTTTTACCCACAACTTGAACAACTTTGGAATCATCTTCTTCCTTACTGGAGGCGCTCCAACAGCAAAAGACTCTTCTACAACTTTGGCTGGAGCTACTGATATTTTGGTAACATGGATTTACAAGTTGACGATTACATTGCTCAAGTACCATTACGCTTCGGTAATCGCGGTTCTTATCTTTATCGTTATGGCGCCGTTCGCCATATTCTTGTTCCGCAACACGAGGTCTTATAAGGAGGGCGAACTATGAGTTCAGATTCTTTGGAACTTTCAGTGAAAAAATACAAAACCACTCAATACATTGTGAAAATCTTAATGGTGGTTTTCTTCATCATCGTTTCCCTTTCGGTTCTCTATCCGATGGTTTACGTAGTGTCCGGCTCTGTTACTCCAGGAAACTCAATCGCGGACATGGAGCCAAAGCCTTTTTCAAAGGGAGTCACTTTCGAGCACTTTAAGTACTTGTTCTTTGAAAGCCAGTACGGCCTTTGGTTCTTGAACACGCTCAAAATCGCGGTCGCAACTTCTGTAATTACAATGGTAATCACCGCTCTTTCTGCCTACATTTTCTCTCGCTTTAGATTTACCATTAAGCAGCCGCTTTTGATGAGCCTCTTGATTTTGCAGGTATTCCCTTCATTCGTAGGAATGATTGCGATTTACGTAATCCTTCTCCGAATCGGCGGCCTTGACACCTTGTGGGGCTTGGTCTTGGTTTACGTCGCGGGAAACATTCCCTACAACGTTTGGATGGTAAAAAGCTACATCGACACAATCCCCAGAAGCTTGGACGAAGCCGCCCGCATCGACGGCGCGAGCCACTTGAGAATTTGGGCGACGATTGTAATGCCTGTGGCAAAGCCAATCATCACCTTCTTGGGAATCACGACATTCACCGGACCTTGGATGGACTTCGTTTTCCCAAAAATGGTTTTGCGCTCTGTCAACAAGCAGACATTGGCCTTGGGCTTGTTCAGCTTTGTGACCGACAAAAAGAACGACTTCACGACATTCGCGGCCGGTTCTTTGATAATCGCGATCCCGTTTGTAATCTTCTTCATCTTTGGACAAAAGGCGATGATGATGAGCATGGGCGGCGGCGCGGTCAAAGAGTGACGCCAGCAAAGACGGGCAAAAAAGATTGTCATCCTGAACTTGATTCAGGATGACAACTTGATTTAGGATGACAACTTGTTGCAAAAGCAGTATATAAGGAGAAAGAATGAAAATGAAAAGCTTGGCGGCTGGAATGGCCGCTATAATTTTGGGATTGTGCGCAACAAGTTGCGCTAAAAAGGCTAAGGTGTACACTGTGGTTCCAAAAAATCCAGGAATCTTTATTCCAAAATCGAACACCGCTCGCAACGACTTCATAAGAGGCGTTGACGTTTCCACCGTAATCGCGGAAGAAGAAAGCGGCGTTGTTTACAAGGGATGGGACGGCCAGCCCCAAGACTTGTTCAAGACCCTTCGCGAAAGCGGCGTCAACTACATTCGCGTCCGCGTTTGGAACGATCCATGGGATGAAAACGGAAATTCTTTTGGCGGCGGCCACAACGATTTGGACACCGCGATTGAAATCGGAAAGCGCGCCGCAAAATACAAGCTTCCGCTTTTGGTTGACTTCCATTACTCGGACTTTTGGGCGGACCCAAACAAGCAAAAGGCGCCGCGCGAATGGGCCGACATGGGAATAGAAGAAAAGCAAGAGGCCCTTTACGATTTTACAAAATCAAGCTTGAAGAAATTGATTAAAAGCGGCGCCATTGTTGGAATGGTTCAAATTGGAAACGAAACCACAACTGGAATGGCCGGCGAAAAAAACTGGATGAAAGTTTGCAAATTGATGAACGCCGGAGCCAAAGCCGTTCGCGAAGTTTCAAAAGACATAAAGGTTGTCGTTCATTTTACAAATCCGGAAAAGGCCGGCGAGTATGAGCACATTACAGATATTCTCGCTCACAATAAAGTTGACTACGACGTTTTTGGAACGAGCGACTATCCTTACTGGCACTTGGGAACAAAAAACCTCGCCAAGCTTTTGGACAAAATCGCCGACAAAACCGGAAAGCAAGTTATGGTTTGCGAGTTTTCCTCAGCCTACACTTACGGAGACGGCGACGACAACGGAAACTCAATCAGCGAAGACTCGTATTTTTACGGCGAAAAAAATTATTCGACAAGCGTTCAAGGCCAGGCCGACGTAATCTACGATTACATAAACGATTTGAGCGCCCTTGGAAAAAAATGTCTCGGCGTATTCTGGTGGGAGCCCGCTTGGATTCCTGTTCCCGGAAAAAATCGCGAAGAGCGCCAAGCGCTTTGGGAAAAGCACGGCTCGGGCTGGGCTTCAAGCTTCGCGACTGCATACGATCCTGACGACGCTGGAAAATATTACGGCGGCTCGGCTTGGGACAACCAGGCGCTCTTTGACTATGACGGAAAGCCGCTCGCTTCCTTGGCGGCTTGGGGCCTTGCCTCTGTCGGCGGCAAAACTGACGTTCGCCCTGACTTTGCGCAAAACGTTGAAATTCGCGCCCGACTTGGAGAAAGCGTAAACCTTCCTTCTGAAGTTGAAGTTACAAACAACGACGGAAGCGCTTCTAAGGTCGGCGTAAAATGGAACGACAAAAGCGACGACGGAATCGAAATCGCAAAGCTCACTTCTTTTGGCCCTAAAGACTTCAAGGTTCATGGAATCGCCGGAGGAAACGTTCCGGTTTTGGCCCGCGTTTCGGCGATTGAATTGAACTTTGTCGAAAACCCTTCGTTTGAAGACAAGGACATTTCGATGTGGGAAGTCCAAGACATGGTTGAAGGCACCAACGAACTGAAAGTTATGGACAAGGCCGACGACGCCAAAACTGGAAGCAAGGCCTTCCACTGGTGGTCCGAAAAAGAAATCCACTTTACCATAAGACAGACAGTGAAGGGCTTGAAGCCGGGCCTTTACAAGGCTTCAATGCAAATACACGGCGGCGACAACGGTCCAAGGGAAGAGCAAGAGATTTTCTTGTTCGCGGCTAGCGGCGGAAAGAACTACAAGACCTACACGTTCACCGACGGCTGGAGAAGCTTTTTCAATCCCGCGATTATGAACATCTATGTTGGAAACGACGGAGAATGCGTGATTGGCGCCGACATAAGCGGCTTGCCGGGCTCTTGGGGAAGCGTTGACGACTTTGTTCTGACGCCCCAAAAATAGCCTTTAATACATTTGTAAAGTATAAAAAATCCGTCAACTTGCCGTAAAAAAGCTCGGCAATCGGTTTCAAAACGCTCAAAATGGCCTAAAAAAGGCGTTTTGGGCGTTTTTTTTTAATTTTTTTTACGAATTTTGTTGACAAACTAAAAAAAGAGCGTGATAATAATACTAGAAAAAAGGGAAACCGATTGCCTTGACAGTCGCTCCCAGTTATTTTATTAAATCATATATCCTGGAGGAAATATGAAGAAAAGTCACGTTATTTTTGCATCGGTAGTTGCCGCTGCAATGATTCTTTCTGTAACAAGCTGCGGAAAGAAAGCCGCAAGCAAGGAAGAAGCTAAGAAATTGGTTGTTTGGTCGTTCACAGACGAACTTCAGACAATGATTGACAAGTACTACAAAGTAGACCATCCGGACATCGAAGTTGAATATTCTTTGACTCCGACAGACCAGTTCCCCAACAAATTGGACCCTGTATTGGCCTCTGGCAACGGCGCTCCTGACGTATTCGCTTTGGAAGACGCTTTCGTACGCAAGTACATCGAACAGGGCGACAACCTCCTTCTCGATTTGACAGACGTTTACAATGAAATTAAGTCTAAGATGATTCCGTATCCTGCTGAAGTTGGTTCATACAACGGCAAAGTTTACGGTCTTTCTTGGCAGGCCGCTCCTGGCGCCTACTTCTATCGCCGCTCATTGGCCAAGAAGTACCTCGGAAGCGATGATCCAGCCACAGTTCAGAAGTCATTCGCCAACTGGGATACATTCCTTAAGACAGCCCGCGACCTCAAGAAGGCCTCTGGCGGAAAGTGCGTTATCCTTTCTACAACTGGCGACTTGTTCAAGCCTTTCCAGGGCGCCCGCAAAGGACCTTGGATCCAGGGTGGAAAATTGGTTGTAGACCCGGCTATGGAAAAATACATGGAAATGGCTAAGACTCTCCACGACGAAGGTCTTGAAGGACGCCAGGGACAGTGGTCAGAAGGCTGGTTCGCTGGATTCAAGGGCGAACTCAAAGACGAGTCTGGAAAGGCTGTTGAAGTATTCGGAACATTCCTCCCGACATGGGGTCTCCACTACGTTCTTAAGCCGAACGCTGGCAACACAGCTGGCGACTGGGCTATGATCGCTGGTCCTGCTCCTTACCGCTGGGGTGGCACTTGGGTAGCCGCTTACAAGGGAACAAAAGTACCGAACTTGGCCAAAGACTTCATCAAGTACGTTGCCACAGACGACGGATTCTTGACACGCTGGGCCAAAGACACTGGCGACGTTGTATCTAACAACAACGTTATCAACGCCATCAAAGACACATATTCTGAGCCGTTCCTCAATGGACAGAACCACTATGCTGAGTTCGCCGAAATGGCCAACCACGTAGACGGAAAACTCAACCAGGGAACTGACCAGGCTGTTGAAGGATTCTGGGGCGAAGCTGTAGGATCTTATGTAAACGGCGAAAAGTCTAAGGCTGACGCTCTTGCTGATTTCAAGAAGCACGTTGCCGACGAACTTGGATTCTAATCCAACTTAAAACTTTGGGACGCGGTTCGTTCTTAGAACGGATTGCGTCCGCCGAGGGGCGCAGTGAGATTAATCTGCACGATTTGTCGGACTGCGCCCTTTTTTTAACCATAATTTTTTATAGAAAAATATTACTGCAATTGGTGTTTAATATGTGATTCCTCCCCTCAAGCGACGGATTCACAAAATGGTTTTTTTAGGAGAAAAAACATGCCTATGTTAAAAACTGGAAAAGCAAAGGGATCCGAAGCGCGTCTCGCAAAATATGGCGTGTTCTTTGTTTTGCCCTTCCTTTGCGTTTATGCAATGTTCAATCTATGGCCGACATTGTATACTATTTTGCTTTCATTCACCGATCTCAAAGGCTTTGAAACAAAAATGCATTTTATCGGCGGAACAAACTTCGCCGCGCTTGTAAAGGACGGCAACTTTTGGGGAGCCGTTATCAACACATTCATTATGTGGGGCTTTAACTTCGCTCCGCAGTTGGGCATCGCCCTTATTTTCGCGGTTATTTTTACCGATCCAGGAATGAATGGTCTCAAAGGTAAGAATGTTTTCCGCGCGATTTTCTATCTACCAAACTTGCTTACAGCGGCTTCAGTTGCGATTTTGTTCCGAAGCCTTTTTGCATATCCAATCGGACCTATCAACCAATTTTTCACTAAAATTGGAATTCAGGCGGAAGTCACCCGTCTGAACGCTGACAATGTTCAGGAAGTTGTAAAAGAAGCCATTAACTTCTTCCGCAGCCCCGCATGGTCACGAGGAATCGTATCCTTCATCCAGTGGTGGATGTGGTGCGGCCAAACATTGATTATGTTGATGGCTGGTATCACTTCAATCTCTCCGTCATTGTATGAGTCAGCCGTTGTAGACGGCGCCACTCAGAGCCAGCAGACTTGGTACATCACGCTTCCGCTTTTGCGCCCGATGATGCTCTTCTTGCTCGTAACTTCAATCATCGGTGGTATGCAGCTTTTCGAAATCCCCTTCTTGCTTACTGATATGCGCGGCGGCCCTGACTACAAGATCAGAACCATGGTTCTCTACATGTATAACACCGCTTTCCAAGGAAAGAACAGGTATGGTTACGCTTCGGCAATAGCCATGGGTGTATTTATAATCACAATGTTCTTCTCTGTGCTGGTATTCTTCTTTATGCAGGATCGCTCAGAGCCAAAGGCTAAAAAGTAGGAGGATAGAAATGGATTATAAAGCTGCTAAAACTGCCAAACAGAGCGTAGTTTACTTTTTTATGGTTCTGTTTGTTTTGATTGCTGTAATTCCAATTTGGTTGATGCTTGTAAACGCTACTCGCACAACTGAACAAATAAACGCTGGCGTTACATTGTTCCCGGGCAAAAGCCTTGTGAACAACTGGAACATTTTGATTACAACCGGTTCAGGACTTAAAGTGGCTGCCGGCGGACGCTTGATTGACGAGCTTACAAAGCATGCCGCTGAATATGCCGGAAAGTACGCCAAAATCGGCGATTGGATTGTATTCTTCAAGGCTGGTAAATTCCAGATTTGGCAAGGTTTCTTGAACTCTGCCATTATCGCGATTTGCTCTACTGGCTTGAACGTATACTTCTCTTCATTGACAGCCTACGCCTTGCACGTATACCGCTTTAAGGGACGCGCCTTCATTTGGGCCTTCATTATGTTCGTTATGATGATTCCGGCTTCGATTTCGTTCGTTGGTTTCTATCAGTTCATGGCTAGAGTTCACTTGGTTGACAGTTTCATTCCGTTGATCATTCCGGCAATCGCCAGCTCGGCGACGGTATTGTTCATGCGACAATACATGGCTTCAGTTCTTTCATTGGAATTGGTAGACGCGGGCCGCATCGACGGAGCCGGAGAATTCAAGATTTTCAACCAAATCGTTCTTCCGATTTTGTCACCGGCCTTGGCCACTCAAGCGATTTTCGGCTTCGTAGGCTCTTGGAACAACTTTGTTACACCTATGATTTTGCTTCAGACAGACAGCAAGAAAACATTGCCGATCTTCGTACAGTTGTTGCGCGGAGACATTTATCGAACAGAGTACGGCGCCATTTACATGGGTATCGCGGTATCTTTGATTCCGATTATCATCTTCTACTGCTTCATGTCACGCTACATCATTAGCGGCGTTTCTATGGGCGGCGTAAAGGAATAATATTATGTCCAAAGTGTATAATCCAATATTGACAGGCTTTCACGCAGACCCATCAATTTGCGTTGTTAACGGTGAGTATTTTATAGCCAATTCAACTTTTGAATGGTATCCTGGCGTTGAGTTGCATCGGTCGAAGGATTTGGTACACTGGACGAGCGTTCCTTCGCCTTTGAGCGAAGAGCGTCTTTTGAATATGGCCGGCAACGTTGAGTCCTGCGGAATTTGGGCTCCTTGCTTGTCATATTCAGAAGGAAAATTTTGGCTTATCTACACTAACGTCCGCGATTGGAATCAAGGACCTTGGAAGGACACTCCCAACTTTTTGACAACCGCGGAAAATATCGAAGGCCCATGGTCCGATCCTGTTTTTTTGAACGCTTCAGGCTTTGACCCTTCAATGTTCCACGACGACGACGGCCGCCACTGGTATTTGAACATGGAATGGGATTACCGCAAGGCTTACGGCAACCACATTTCGGGCGCGCCCCAGTTTAGTGGAATCGTTTTGCAAGAATACAGCGCCAGCAAAAAGCGCCTTATCGGAAAGCCCAAGAAGATTTTCTTGGGAAGCGACATCGGCAGCGTTGAAGGCACTCACTTGTACAAACGAAACGGCTGGTATTACATAATGTCCGCGGAAGGCGGAACCAGCTATGAACACGCAATTACAGTCGGCCGTTCAAAGAGCCTTTTTGGCCCTTACGAGCTGCATCCGACAAATCCATTGATTTCCGCTTACGGCCACCCGGAATTGAAAATTCAAAAGGCGGGTCATGGCCAATGGTGCGAAACACCAGACGGAAGGTCATATTTGGTTTACTTGTGCGGAAGGCCCATGCCAGGCACAATCAACTGTCCTCTTGGCCGCGAAACCTCCTTCGCCGAGCTTAAGTGGAAGGACGATTGGCCCTGGGTTATGCAGCCTGACGGTTCGCTTCAAAACACTCCGCCGGATTACGTTGAGATTCCAGGCAACGCGGAACTCTTGCCAGGCGAAAAAGACCGCAATGTTGTCGGAAAGAAGGCTGACGAGTACTGCAAGGTTACAAAGTATGACTTTAACACCTTGGACTTCTTGGCGGACTTTAAGACTTTGCGCTATCCGATTATGGGAAAAAAGGCCAAGAGATTTAGCATTAAGGCCCGACCGGGATTTTTGCGAATCATTGGCGGACAATCTCCCATTTCTACCTTTGAACAGGGAATTCTTTGCAGAAGGCAAACGGACTTTGTTTTTGAGGCTGAAACGAAAGTTTACTTTGAGCCGACTTACTTCCAGCATTTGGCGGGCTTGACTTATCGCTACAGCGAGACAACCCAATACAACTTGTGCGTAACCTACGACGAGCAGTTGGGAAAAGTCATTCAGTTCCAGTCCTTTATGCTCGGAGAATACAAGGAAGGACAAAAAACTCCTATTCCTAAGGACGCTCCGATTTGGCTGAAGGTTTCGGCAAACTATCAGAGGGCCAACTTCTCTTATTCAACTGACGGAGAAAACTGGCATTTGATTAGGCCCGAGCTTGACGTAAACAAAGTGACCGACGAATACGGCGGAATGGGCTTTACCGGCGCCTTTGTGGGAATGTTCTGCATTGACATGGCTGAATACGCTCACTATGCGGACTTTGAATACTTTACATATAGCAAAGGCGAATGAAAGCCTTGCTATAATTATGCAAAAAACTAATGATTACTATATATGATTTGGCGAAACAGACAGGTTTTTCCGCTCCAACGATTTCCAAAGCCCTGAACGGCAACGGAAAGCTTAACGAAAAAACGCGCCAAATCATTTTAGAGGCCGCCAAAAAAGCCGGATACACGGCGAACATGGCGGCTAAATCCCTTTCCACAAAACATTCAAGGCTAATCGGCGTAATTTTGGAAGACGTGGCCATGAGGCGAGGCTTTGAGCATCCCCTTTTTGGCGGCCTGCTGAATAAATTCCGAAACGAAATTGAATTGGCCGGCTACGACCTCTTGTTTCTTTCAAAAAATTTCAACAGCGGAATGTCTTACATCGACCATTGCCGTTACCGCGACGTTGAGGGCATCTTAATCGTAAACCCGATCGACGACGACGAGGAAATAAAGACCCTTGGCTCTTGCGGAATTCCTTGCGTGAGCACAAATGAATTTATTCCAGGCGTTTGCACGGTTGTTAGCGACAACGAAAGCGCCGGAAGAACCGCGGCCCGCGTTCTTTACGATTCCGGACACTCAAAAATCGGTTTTTTGGGAGCGCCTTTTAGAGAAAATTCGCCGGCGGCCATTGAACGTTACAAGGGCTTTAAGGCGGAGTTGGAGTCATACGGCTCGGATTTTGACGAACGATACTTGGAAATATGCAGCGCTTGGTGGGATCAGGCCGGATATATCGGCATGAAAAACCTTTGGGAGCGTTGCCCCGACATGACCGCCGTCTTTATCGTATGCGATTCCTTGGCTTTTGGCGCGATGAAATACTTGATGGAAATCGGAAAATCGATTCCGGAAGACATAAGCGTTATTGGCTTTGACGACGACACGACCGTTTTAAAAGCGGCTCCGCAATTGAGCACTTTTAGGCAAGACCGCGACAGAATCGCTCAGTTGGCGAGCGAAATGCTTTTGCAGGAAATCGCAGGAATTCCAAGCCCGGAAGTTGTTCGAGTTCCCGCTCAATACATTAACAGAAGCAGCGTCCGCCGCTTTAACCGCATCCCGAATGTTGCCCTTTAGCCCTTCTTTAATTTACCTTAATTTGGCTAAAAACTTTTCCTATTGAATCATGAATCACCAAATCGGCCTTGCTGTCGGCGGCGGTTTCTGACTTGTTTATCAAAATAAGCTTCTTTCCTCTAAAATAATTTATGAGGCCCGCGGCTGGATAGACTACAAGGGATGTTCCTCCGATTATGAGCGTGTCGGCGGCGGCGATTGCTTGAACCGCGCCGTTTATTACATTGTCGTCAAGGCCTTCTTCGTATAAAACAACGTCGGGTTTTACAAGGCCGCCGCATTTTTGGCAATGGGGAAGGCTGTCGGGCGCGGCGGCTGAATTTGCTATGAAGTCTATGTCGTAGGGCTCGCCGCAATTCATGCAAAAATTACGCAAGGTAGAGCCGTGCAATTCATAGATTTTTTGGCTTCCAGCCGCTTGGTGCAAGCCGTCAATGTTTTGGGTTACGATTGCCAAAAGTTTTTGGGCTTTTTCCAATTCGGCAAGCTTGTAGTGGGCCGCGTTTGGCTTAACGCCCTTAATTATAAGCTTTTCTCTATAAAATCTGTAAAATTCCTTGGGGTCAGCGTCAAAAAAGGAGCGGCTGATGATTGTTTCAGGCGGGTACTTCCATTTTTGGCTGTAAAGGCCGTCTTGGCTTCTAAAGTCGGGGATTCCGCTTTCTGTTGAAACTCCGGCGCCGCCAAAAAACACGATTTTGCTGGAATCGTCAATGATTTGTTGCAATTCTTCTATATTTTTAGCCATAAATGAATTATAGCGCCATTTTTGGCGTAGGGCAAGAAAAACATCGTCACAGTTTATTTTAGGCTCGAAATTAAAGGCAAAAAAACCGGTTAAGTTAATGAAAATGGACTTTTAGGCCGACAAATATAGAGGAGAAGGGTAATTAGAAAATTTTTGTCGAATTTATTTGACAAAATGTCAAAAATGTCTAATAATTATATGGGAGAATTGGGCATATTGTCGCTTGCTGGATATGGGGGAGGATCTTTGCGGCGATTATAAAATGGGCGAGAACTTATGAAAAAAACGTATTTAAAACTATTGCTTTCTCTTTTTGTT
>JAILDQ010000075.1 GCA_024689365.1 Treponema sp.
GAGGCCCTTAAGGCCGCGCAGGAAGAGCTTGAATTCCAAATGGGAATGTAAGCGATTCGTTTGCTTTGTTTGTTGACGAGGAGGGAAGGCCGAGCGTTCGGCTTTCCCTTCCTCTCAAACCCTACGGAGGTTTATTTTGAAAAATTCAGCGATGTCGCTTGAACGCAGGTACAAAAATGTTGGATGGCTCTTTGTTTGGCCGGCCGCGATTTTGATTTTCCTCTTGAACTTTTATCCAATGATTCAAGCTTTTTTGCTTTCCTTGCAAAGCGGAATCGCGAACAATTTGCATTTTACAGGCTTGCACAATTACTTGCGATTATTTAAAGATAAGAATTTTATTCAAGCAGTAAAAAATGTTTTCATTTATTTCATAATACAAGTGCCAATCATGTTGTTTTTGGCGCTAATTCTCGCAGTGATTTTGAACGACAAAAAATTGCCCTTTAGGGGTTTTTTCAGAACGCTGGTTTTCTTGCCGTGCGTAACTTCCCTTGTCGCTTCAGCTTTGATCTTTAAATCTTTCTTTGCCATTGACGGCTTGATGAATACAATGATGATGAGGTTTGGTTTCATTAGCGAACCAAAAAACTGGCTTGCGTCTCCAGGCTGGGCGCGCGCCATAATCATTATGACGATGACTTGGCGATGGACTGGCTACAACACGATTTTCTTCTTAGCGGGTTTGCAAAACATCGACTCGCAAATTTATGAGGCTGCCTTGATTGACGGTTCAAGCCCGACTCAAACATTCTTTAAAATCACCCTTCCGCTTTTGAGGCCGGTAATTCTTCTTACTGCCATTATGTCCACAAACGGAACCTTGCAGCTCTTTGACGAAGTTAGGAACATTACAGGCGGCGGACCGGGAAATTCAACGCTTACGATTTCGCAATACATTTACAATCTTTCCTTTGCAGGAAATCCGCAGTTCGGATACGCGGCCGCGGTTTCTTACACAATTTTGATTATGGTGGCCATTCTCACCTTCATCCAAATGCAAATAGGAGATAAAAAATGAAACGCCGTACTTATACACATCACTTGACTGTTATAAAAATCGTTTTTTTGATTGTTGTTTGTTTGTTCAGCGTCTTTCCATTTTACTTTATGATTTCAGGCGCCACTAACAAGAGCGTTGACATAATCAAAGGAAAGTTGACGATTGGAAGTTACTTAATCGGAAACTTAAAGGCCATGCATCAAACGGTTCACATGGGACGCGCCTTTTGGAATTCCTTAAGGTCAACGGTAATAGGAACCTTCTTGAGCATCTTTGTTTGCTCCGCCGCCGGTTACGGCTTTTGCGTTTTCCGCGACAAGTACAAGGACCGCTTGATGGGAATACTCTTGCTTTCTATGATGATTCCAGGCGCGGCCACGATGATTCCTTTGTTCAGAATGTTCTCAAGCCTAAAACTTTTGAACACAGTCGCCGCTTTCATTTTGCCAAGCATTTCGACAGCCTTCTTGATTTTCTTCTTCAGGCAAAACTCTTCAGGCTTTCCGCTTGAATTGGTGCAGGCCGCGCGAGTTGACGGCTTGAACGAGTTCCAAATTTACTTGCGGGTTTACCTTCCGATTATGAGCCCCACTTTTGCAGCGGCGGCAATCGTAACTTTCATGGGCTTGTGGAACAATTACATGTGGCCGCTTGTCGTTTTGCAAACGCAAGACATGCAAACGCTTCCCTTGCTTGTTACAGGATTGACCGCAGGCTACGTAACTGATTACGGCTTGCTAATGCTTTGCCTTTGCATAATGACGATTCCAATCATCATCTTGTTCTTCACCCAGCAAAGAAAATTTGTCGAAGGAATTACAGGTTCGGTCAAGTAGTTTTGTTGGCAAGACGAATGATTTCAAATCTGTCTTTCACTCCAAGTTTGGAGTAAATGGCGCTCACTTGATTCCGCACAGTCTGAGTGGCTGTGCCGAGTCTTTGGGCGATGTCATTGTTGTCGTGGCCTGTCGCAATCAATGAAAAAATTTCCCGCTCTCGTTTTGTCAAAGTTTTAAGCCATTCAAATTTTTTGTTCAAAGATTTGTCGTCAAGCTTCGCTTGGTCAACGTCTTCTATGTAAGTTGTTTGAATTAATTTTTGAGCCAAAGCCGGACTAATTTGAACTTGTCCGGAATTGAGGGCGCGGATTGAAATGATTAATTCCGTTGGCGAAATGTCCTTTAATAAATATCCGTTCGCTCCGGCGCGCAAAGCGTTTCTTACCAATTCATCGTCGTCGTAAGTCGAAAGCATGATGATTTTTATTTGCGGAAGCTTTTGGTGGATTATTTTTACGGCTTCAACTCCGTCCATTTCCGGCATTCTTACATCCATTAAAATTACGTCGGGCTTTTTTTCTTGGGCCAGGAGAACAGCCTTGCGTCCGTTTTCCGCAATGCCGATGACTTCCATGTCGTCGTCGGCGTAATTCTTTAAAAAAGTCTCAAGGCTTTGCGCGAATAAGATTTGGTCGTCAGTTAAAAGTATTCTTGTTTTTGCGCTCATTCTTTGGCTCCGTTATGATTTTTGTCTTTTATCGTGAGAGGTATTTTTATTTCAAGAATAAAGCCGCCTGCTTTTGGAACCGAGGCGTTAAGGCTTCCGCCTTGCTCTGCAAGCCGCTCTTCCATTCCCGCAAGGCCGATTCCTTTGACAATTTTTGAAGAGCCGATTCCGTCGTCCTGAATTTTCATCAAAAGCGTGTCGTTCTCTTCCCAAAAGGCGACATAGACGTTTTTTGCGTGTCCGTGCCTGACGGCGTTTGTGAGGCCTTCTTGCAGCGTTCTTGTTATTATTGAATTTATTGTGGGCCCGTAATTTTCCCGCATGTTGCCGTTTTCTATTGTGACGTTGATGCCTGTAACTTGCTTAAAGATGTCTCGTATTTGCCTTATTGAACTGATGTTGCTTTCTTCAGGTTCCTGCAAGTCTCGAATGGCGTGAAGTGTTTTCCTAGTTTCTTGAAGGCCGTTGGTGGCGAGGTTTCGCACTTGCATAAAAAGCTCGTCCGCCTCTTGCCTGGAAATTTCAGGCTTGCTCATTGCGGCGTCCATCATCGCGGAAATGTTCACAAAAACATAGCCGCAACTGTCGTGCAAGTCGCGCGTTATTCTGAGGCGCTCTTGCTCAACCGCTTCTTTTCCCGAAGACCTTGCGTATCGCTGCAACTTTGAGTTTAGAGTTGAGATTTGCGTCATTATCATGTTTATGTGCTCGCCTCTTTCCTCGCTTGAAAGCCAATGCTCTGTTGTGTAGCGGTAAATTCCTGAAACAGCGATTGACAAAAAGAGGCAGACAAAAAATGTCATAGAGTCTTCACGGCTGGGCTTTAGAATTTCTCCCACAACGTCAACCTTGCCAAATATGGAGGGGTGATATTGGCATATTGAAAAAACTACCGCAGACAAAAATGAAAGAATGAAATTAAGCTTCCAGCTGACAGAAAGCATAAGGCAAAAAATCCAAACGCTGAAAATAAAAAATTTAATCGTGAACAAATCGCTTGTTGTGTAAGCCAATAAAATCGCGGCGCCAGTTCCTAGAATAAAAGAAAGGAGTCGCAGGTAAAAAGCTCTTGTGAAAAAAATGCAAACCAGAGCCAATGCAAAAATTGCGAAGAAAACGTAAAAGTCTATGAAAAAAGTAATTTGCGGAAAATACATGTTGCTCTTTGGCGCCGCTTCCGTTGCCCTGCTGGGACTTAATCCGTATGTCCGTATGAAATTGACAAAGGCGGTCAAGAGACAGACTGCAATAAAAGATAGAGGAAAAATTTTTTTGCTAAGCAATGCGATTGTTTTTGAATTATGTTTTTTATTGAAGTCCACAAATTTATTATACACTCATTTTTTTAAAAAGTCAAAAACACTTTTGCGCGAAAAAAAAGCCGGCCGCATTTTCGCGACACGGCTTTTTCTCATAAGCTTTTAGACTTACTTGCTTTTTTTAGCGGGGGCTTTCTTTGCCGGGGCTTTTTTAGCAGGAGCCTTTTTTGCTGCCGGTTTTTTAGCGGCCGCTTTCTTTACAGGCTTTTTTTCAGCGGCCTTTTTAGCGGGAGCTTTCTTTGCCGGGGCCTTTTTTGCTGCCGGCTTTTTAGCGGCCGCTTTCTTTGCAGGAGCTTTTTTTGCAGCTGGCTTTTTAGCGGGGGCCTTCTTTTCTTCTACAGACTTGTCTTCGATTTCTGAGTTTACGTTGCTCTGAACTGAAAGAACTCCAGCCTTGCAAGCCTGCAATGTTGAGTATCCTTCTCCCCAAATCAAATTGTTGCCGTTCTTGGCTACCAAGCGGAAGCGGAATTCCTTTTTGCGGTCCTGATAAACTTGCCATTTTGGATTTGCCAATTTTGGCGAATCTTTGATTGTCAAGTCTTCGATTGGCGATGTGGCCAATTTCTTTAGGCTTTCGATGGCTTTTTTGCAGCTGGGCTTTGACTTGTAAGCCTGGGCTGTTGCGATTACCTGACCATTGCTGGCTTCGATATTGAAATAAAAACCAACCTTGTTTTTCCTGATGACGTATTTTCCCATGTAAAAACTCCTTTTGCCTTTTGGCATATATATTATATATTGTAAGCCTGTTTTTAAAATAATGCAAATAAATTTTTATTTTTTTAAGGAATTTTATAAAAGAAAAAATATGAAAAATGAAATTGCATTTTAAGAAATGCAATTTCATTTTTTTGTTATCGAATCAGCGACTTGAACCAATCGCATTGTTCGTCTATGCTTTTGCTTCCTTCTTTTGAACGAAGGTTCAGCATAAAGACATGATAAAGCTTTTCCCTTGAGCTTTGGTAGCATTTGTAACGGAAGTCCGCTCCGACCGCGCAAAGGGCTTGGACCATCAAGGCGGCTGACGGACGCAAAAAATCATGCTCCGCCGTTACGACAAAGGCTTGCGGAAAGTCTTTTGTGACAAAGAGCGCTGGCGAGCCGAGCTTTGCTTCTCTTGAAGTTCCGCCATAAGGCATCAAGGCCTGCAAAAGCGCGGCGCGTTCCTGATTGTCCGAGAAAAGGGTCCAATCATACATTCCGCAATTTAAGTAAAGGCCCTTTAGTTTTAGTTTTGCCGGCGCCTTGATTTTTATTTCTTCGGAAAAGGTTTTGTTGGTCAAAATGTTTGCGTAAATCGAAAGATAGTTTGCGCCCGCGCTGTCACCGGTAGCGAAAATATTTTGAAGGTCAAGATTGAAGGCGGCGGCGTTTTTTATAATCCATTTAAAAACATTGTTCGTGTCAATGAGAGCCAGGGGAAACTTGTGTTCTGGAGCCAATCGGTATGTGAAGTTTACAAGCGCAAAGCCTCTGCGAGCCAGTTCCATGCAGTAAAAGCTGTACAATTCCTTGTCGCCGTAAATCCAGCCGCCGCCGTGAACGCTTACGATTACAGGAAACGGTTTTTTTGTCGAGCGGCTGGGCCTGTAAAGGTCAAGCTTGCAAGTCGCGTCGTCTTTTGAATAAGGAATGTCGTAAAAACATTTTAGGTCTTTTGGAACCTTTAGGCCTTTGTCGCGCTTTTTGTCGTTGGCGGTCATCCCGTCCCTTTGTTCTTTTACGATTTTGTTGACGATTTCTTCTGAAAGCATTTTAACCTCCTGGCGTTATTGTTTTGTCAAAGTTCCTTTTTCGCTTGGTCCCAAAACTTGTCCATTTGACTCAAATTGTCTTGGACCATTTCTACATTTTCTTCTCTGCATTTTTCCTCAACGTAAGAAAAGCGCTTGTAGAATTTTTTGTTCGCAGCGTTCATCGCGATTTCTGGATCAACGCCAAGCTTTCTTGCGTAATTGACGGCGGCAAAAAAGAGGTCGCCGATTTCTTCTTCCAAATGAACTTGATTTTCTTGCGACTTGTCTTTTTGAAAATCGGCGGCGGCTTCGTCAACTTCTTTCAGCTCTTCCAAAATTTTTTGGCGGGTCGGCTCAAGGCTGGGCCAGTCAAAGCCTTTTTTTGCCGCCTTCTTTTGCATTTTGTAAGCGCGCAAAAGGGGAGGGAAGCCTTGCGGCACTTCGTCAAGAATTGAATTTTTTTCGCGGCCTTCAACCTTTTCCTTTATCTTGTCCCATTGAGCCAAAACCTCTTTGCTTGTGTTTACGGGACCTTCGGCAACCGCCTTTCCTTCGCTTTGAGTGAAAACGTGGGGATGGCGGCGAATCAATTTTTCAACAAGTTCGTTCAGTTCGTCTTCCAAAGTCCAGCCGTCGTTTCCGTTTTCCAATTGCTGGCGGTACATGTACGAAATCATGGTTGTGTTCAAAAAGACGTCGCCCAATTCTTCCTTCGCATGAGGCGCGTCTCCGGAACTAATCGCGTCAACCGCTTCAAAAACTTCTTCTATTAAATCCCGCCTCATCGACATTGGATTTTGCTCGCGGTCCCAGGGACAGCCGCCAGGCGCGCGTAAAATGCGAATCAATTCGTAAAGACGGCAAAAGGCCGCCGCCGTTCTCGCGGCGTCTTCGTCATAGGCGCGCGTGTCTTGTCCCCTGCGTTCAAGGACAGAATCTTTGTTGAATGTTTTTTCCATGCAATAAGTGTAGCGCAAAATTAAAAGTTGTGGTATACTAACTATAGATAAAATACAACGGAGCGAATATGTACGAGTCTGGCGAAGATTATTTGGAAGCCATTTTGGTTTTAAAAAACACAAACGGTTTTGTCCGATCTGTGGACATAGCGAATCACTTGGGCTTTTCAAAGCCAAGCGTAAGCCGAGCCATGGGAATCTTGGAGCGCGACGGTTACATTGAATTTGGCTTGGGCAATATGATTCAGCTTACAGATAAAGGCCTCGCTAAAGCCAGCGACGTATACAGCCGCCACAAACTTCTTACAAAATTCTTGGTGATGATTACAGGCCTGCCGGAAGACCAAGCGGAAGAAAACGCCTGCCGCGTTGAGCACGACATCGACGTAGATGTTGTCGAAGGCATCCGCAAATGGGTTGAAAAAAACGACAAATAATTTAAATATTTTTTTTAAAAAGGTATTGACAACTTATTTGAGTTAGTGTATGCTAACCACGTAAGTTGTAAGGAACGAAAGTTCCTTAATAAAGTTCTCCTCCAGCCCCTGGTATTCTCCTACCGGGGGCTATTTTTTGCTTTTTGGGATTTTTTTGAATTCCGCATATTTTTATTTTTTTTGACAATCTCTATTGACACGATTTTAAAATTTTGATAATATTGAAAAACACACGGGGGCGTAGCGAAGTTGGTTATCGCGCTGGCCTGTCACGCCGGAGATCGAGGGTTCGAGCCCCTTCGCTCCCGTCTAACCCATTCTCCGGAATGGGTATTTTTTTCAATTCCGCTTTTTGCGGAAACGGGCAATAGCGCAGCTGGTAGCGCGCTACGTTCGGGACGTAGAGGCCCCCGGTTCAAATCCGGGTTGCCCGAGTAGAAACCCTTATTTTACAAGGGTTTGCCAAAACAGAAATAACCTTCCAAGTTTAGGTGTCACCGAAATGTCACCAACATTTTCGGCGGCAGTTTCGTCAGGAACAATCTAACGCCTTGGAGGGTTATTTTTATGCGCTACAATGTTCTTCGCAGAACGATTAAGACAAAAAGCAAGACAGTTCACCGTTGGTATTATTCTTTCATTGATCCGCAGACAGGAATCAAAAAGCAAAAGGTGATTCCCGATTGCAGAAGCAGGGTCGAAGCGTATGATTTTATCAAGACGCTTCCCGACTTGGACGCGCCCAAAATCTTCATCAAAGACATCGCAAAGGACATGTTCATCGCTGGCAGCGATCATGTTGAGCGGCTTGTTCA
>JAILDQ010000083.1 GCA_024689365.1 Treponema sp.
TAGGAGCAACTTTTATGATAAAAAATTTCTGTCTAAAGACAAAGCGCTTGGAAATTCTTCCTCAGTCGCTTGACTACCTTGACTCAACTCATGCTTATGCGAGCGACAGGGAGAACATGCGTTTTATGATTTTTTTGCCCAATGACTCGATTGACGAGACTGTAAATTTTTTGCTTGGAGCGGAAGCGCAATGGAAGTCAGAAAAGCCGAGCGATCTTGAATGCGCGATTTTTTGCAAAGGCGAGCATGTCGGAGGAATCAACCTGGAACTTTTGGACGACGGAAGCGCGGAAATTGGTTGGTGTCTTGCGAAAAGCGCGCAAGGAAACGGATACGCCGTTGAGGCGGCTCGCGCGCTTATTGAATGGGCGGTCAAGAGTCTTGGCATAAAAAAGTTCATCGCGCATTGCGACAGTGAAAACATTCCTTCGTGGAAAACGATGGAAAAACTTGGCATGAAGCGCGTGTCATGCTATGGCGACCGTTATAATAAATTAAATCCAATGGAAGAACGGCAAGAATTTTTGTACGAGCTGCTTTCGACGGCCGCTTCCTGGTATTGCAAATAATATGCTCGCCGCATTCCAAGCTTGCGATTTTTTCTCGCGCGAACGTTTATACTTGAAAAAAAATAAATCTTACTATATAATATATATTATTTTTTTGCGGCCAGGATGGACGCAGGGTGGGGAAAATAAATGGCAGTTCAAAAATCAAAGGCGGCAAAAGCGCCGGCCAAAAGCAATTCTAAAAATTCTAGCGTAAAGAAAGCTCCGGCAAAAGCGGCTTCGGCAAAATCCGCGCCCGCAAAGAAAACTGCGGCTTCAAAAAGCGCGGCTAAGGCTCCTGCAAAAAGTTCTTCAAAAAGCAGCGCAAAGACGCCTGCCAAGCTTCCGCCAAAATCTGTACCCGCAAAGAGCGACGCTAAAGCGATTCCCCCAAAAAGCGCGCCTGCTGCAAAACCTGTAAAAAATTATGACGAAAGCCAAATCAAGCACCTTGACGCGCTTGAGCACATTCGCTTAAGAAGCGGAATGTACATCGGCCGCTTGGGCGACGGCTCAAACCAAAACGACGGCATTTACGTTTTGCTCAAGGAAGTAATCGACAACTCAATCGACGAGTTCATCATGGGCTACGGAAAGAAAATCGACATCGCGGTTAAAGACAACCGGGTTAAGGTTCGCGATTACGGCCGCGGCATTCCTCTTGGAAAAGTCGTTGACTGCGTTAGCGAAATCAACACAGGAGCAAAATACAACGACGACGTTTTCCAGTTTTCAGTTGGAATGAACGGCGTTGGAACAAAAGCGGTCAACGCGCTCTCAAGCTATTTTAGGGTTGTGTCTGTCAGAGACGGCGACTGCGCGGAAGCGATTTTTGAAAAAGGAAAATTGGTCAAAGAGCGCAAGGGCCATCTAAAGGAAAAGCAAGCCAACGGAACGTTCTTTGAATTTGTTCCCGACGAAGAAATTTTCGGCAAGTACACTTTCAACATGGAATTTGTTGAAAAGAGAATTTGGAATTACGCTTACTTGAACGAAGGCTTGACCTTGCGCTTGAACGGCCAGGAATTTAAAAGCAACAACGGCTTGTTCGATTTGTTGAACAAAGAAATGGAAGACACTTGCTTGTATCCAATCGGAAGCTATGTCGGCCAGCGAATTCGTTTTGCCTTTACGCACACAAACGGCTATGGCGAAAACCATTTTAGTTTTGTAAACGGCCAATACACCGCTGACGGCGGAACCCACTTGAACGCCTTTAAAGAAGGTTTTGTAAAGGGCATCAACGATTTTTATCAGGAATCATTCAAAGCCGAGGACGTTCGCGAAGGCATGGCGAGCGCCGTTTTGGTAAAAGTCAAGGATCCTGTTTTTGAAAGCCAAACAAAGAACAAGTTGGGAAACACAGACGTTCGACAATGGATTGTGGAGGAAGTCAAGGCCGGCTTGATCGACTGGCTTCACCACAATCCCCAGGCCGCCGACAAAATCAAGGAAAAAATTCAAACTAACGAAAAGCTCCGCACTGAATTGAGCGCGGTAAAAACAAAGGCAAAGGAAGCCGCGAAGAAAATCAGCATTCGCATTCCAAAGCTAAAAGACTGCAAGTTCCACGTGAGCGACGGAGCCAAGGGCGAAAACTCAATGATCTTCATCACCGAGGGAGATTCTGCGAGCGGCACCATGACGCATTCGCGCGACGCAAGCTACCAGGCGATTTTCTCTTTGCGCGGAAAGCCTGAGAATATGTTCGGAAAAAAACAGAGCGACATTTACAAGAACGACGAGCTTTACCAATTGATGATGGCGCTTGGAATCGAGACTGACGTTTCAAATTTAAAGTACGGAAAAATCGTAATCGCGACCGATGCCGATAACGACGGCTACCACATCCGCAATTTGGTAATGACTTTCTTCCTTGGTTATTTTGAGGAATTGGTCACAAGCGGCCGCGTCTTTATTTTGGAAACGCCCCTTTTCCGCGTGCGGAATAAAAAGGAAAACATTTACTGCTACTCGGAAGACGAGCGCGACAAGGCTCAGGCAAAACTTGGAAAGAGCGCCGAGACCAGCCGCTTTAAAGGTTTGGGAGAAATCAACCCGACCGAGTTCCGCCAGTTCATTGAGCCTGAGACAATGCACTTGACGCCGGTTGAAATAAGCCAGCTAAAAATGGTTCCAAAACTTTTGGGCTTTTATATGGGAAAGAACACTCCCGAGCGCCGCGACTTTATCGAGAAGCACTTGCTTTCAAACGCGGATATAGACGCTTAGTTTAATGTCAGGAGAAGAGTATGCCGCCAAGTTATAAAAAACCTTTGGGACGAAGCATTACAATGGGCTGCTTCGCCTTTGTCGCTTTGTTGTGCCTTGTTTTGAGCATGGTCAATTATTCAACTTGCAAGGCCAGTCTGTACAAGCGCTATCAAGAGCACATTCGGGACATATTGAATTTCACTCGCAGCCAAATTGACGCGGACGATTTGGCAAAATGCCTTAAAAGCAAATACAAGTCTCCAAAATACCGCGAGCTTCAAAAGTTCATGGATACCTTTAAGGACAACGCGGACATTCATTACCTTTATTTGATAAGGCCCTTGCACGACGGTCCCGTTGACAACGTAATGGACATCATAGCCGCGATGAGTTCTTATGAAAAAGAATACATGCCGGAAATGGAAGTGAAGTTGGGCGGCCTTACCGGAGAAGGCTATTCAGTTGAGTCTGTGACAAAATATTTGAATGCGGCTAAAAACGATGAAATTACTTTTTTCGTTTCAGACTGGGTGAAGGGCGCGACTTACATTGACTATACGGGAACCCTTCCTGTTTACACTTCGGACGGCGGTTTTCTTGGCCTTTTGTGCGTTGACATCGACGTTACTGAAATTAAAAAAGTCGTGTTCAAATCGACTTTGCTCAATGTCATTTTGATTCTATTGTTGGGCGTTGTCTTTGTTATTTTGTTCATTGTTTGGGCTGCTTATAACATCGCCACTCCAATCAAGAAATTGGAGAACAGCGTCACTTCCTTTGCCTATAGCCACAAGGGAAAGGAAAACGTTGAAGCCATAGTTATTGACGATCCGAATATTCACACTGACAACGAAGTCGAGTCGCTTGCAAACGCCGTCGTTAAAATGTCGAAGGACATGAGAAATTATGTTGAAAGCGTAATTGCGGCCGAAAGCCGCGCCCGCGTTTTGGACGAGCTTGCAAACAAGGACGCGCTCACAAGCGTTCGCAACAAAAACGCCTACGACAGTTACGTCAAAACCATGAACAAGAAGATTTCCGAAGGAGAAGTGGAATTTGCGGTAGCGATGGTTGACTTGAACCATTTGAAGTCAATCAACGACACTTATGGCCACGAGCGCGGAAACGAATACATCAAAGAGTCCTGCCGCCTTGTTTGCCACATCTTTGACCACTCGCCGGTCTTTAGGGTTGGCGGCGATGAATTTGTGGTGATTCTAAAAGGCGAAGATTTTGACAGGCGAAAAGAGCTTTTGGCCGAGACGGAAAACGCTTTTAAGAATTCAAGCGAAAACGAGCAGTCGGAACCTTGGCAAAGGCTTTCGGCGGCAATCGGCATGTCTGACTTCTCTACAAAAACAGATAAGGGCTTTGACGATGTTTTCAATCGCGCCGATTCGATTATGTACGAAAACAAAGTCGCCATGAAGGCTGTCCGCAAAAATTAGTTTAATTGATTTTTTAAAACGTATTGTCTTGTTTTGCGATAAGCGCTAAAATAAAGGCCGAGGTTTTTATATGAAAAAAATATTTTTGATTTTGTTGGCCTTTTCTTCATTGATTTGTTTTTCTTGCTCAAAAAAAAGCGCGGAAGTTAAAATGGGAACGAATGCCGCGTTTCCTCCTTTTGAATGGATTGAAGGAAAAGATGTAGTTGGCTTTGACATCACTTTCAGCGAACTCATCGCAAAGGATTACGGCAAAGAGCTTAAAGTTGTGGACATGAGCTTTGACGGGCTTATCGCCGCGCTTCAGGCCGGTTCGGTTGACTTCATCGCTTCTGGAATGACCGCCACTGACGAGCGCAGAAAGAGCGTTGACTTTTCTGAGCCCTATTATTCTTCAAAGCAAACTATAATTGTTCGCGCTGACGACAATAGCGTTTCTTCAGTTTCAGACTTGAAAGAAAAGTCAATTGGCGTTCAGGCTGGAACGACCGGCGAAATCTACGCCACGGAAGACATTGAAGGCTCTAAAGTCAAGTCTTTCAAAACTGTAATCGACGCCGCCTTGGCCCTTAAGAACGGAGCCATTGAGTCAATCATTGTTGACGAGCTTCCCGCGAAGGAAATCGTAAAGCGCAATTCTGAACTTAAAATCGTTGACGACGATTTCTTCACTGACGAGTATGCGATTGCCGTAAAGAAAGGAAACGCCGAGCTTTTGAATTCCATCAACAAGACGATTCAAACTATCAAGGCGAACGGCGTTTACCAAAAGATGATTGATTCTTACATGCCTGTTGACGGCGAAGTTAAGATTCTTAAAGCCGCGGACTTGCAATAGTTTTTATGTTCCAAAGTTTTTACGACGTAATGATTAGCCATGGCCGCTGGATGTTGATTCCGGCGGGTCTTGGCACAACCTTGCTCATCGCTTTTTGCGCCATTTTAATCGGCTCTGTTTTGGGCTGCGTTTTCGCAATCTTTAAAATTTCCGAGAACAAAATCCTCAGGGCTGTGGCGGAATTTTACACGACGGTTATTCGCGGAGTTCCGATGGCGACCCAATTGATGATTTTCTACTTTGTCGTTTTCTCTCCGATGGGCGTGAGCAACGCCGTTCTAGTCGCGATCATCGCTTTTGGAATCAACTCGGGCGCTTATTGCACTGAAATTTTCAGGGCGGGAATTCAAGGCGTTGACAGAGGCCAAAACGAGGCGGGAAGGTCCTTGGGCCTTTCATGGTCGCAAACTTTGGTTAAAATCATTTTGCCGCAAGCCTTTAAAACCGTTCTTCCAACTTACACTAGCGAATTCATCACGCTTATAAAAGAAACTTCGGTGGCCAGCTTTATCGCCGTCGTTGACTTGCAAAAAACTTGCGACAACATTCGCAACGCGACCTACAACGCGTGGATTCCACTTTTGTCTTGCGCCTTGATTTACTTGTGCCTTACGGTTGGACTTACAAAACTTTTCGCTTTCTGCGAGCGAAGGATGGCCAGAAGTGATAGAAGTAAATGATTTGCGCATTTCATTTGGCCATTTGAACATTTTAAAGGGAATCACTACAAAAATAGAAAAGGGCGAAAAGGTTGTGATTATCGGGCCGAGCGGTTCCGGAAAGTCAACTTTTTTGCGCTGCCTAAATCGTTTGGAAACTCCGTCGCCGGGCTCTTCGATAATTTTTGAAGGCCAAAGCGTCACGGACAAGAACGCCGATTTGAACAAGATTCGCCAAAAGATGAACATGGTTTTCCAACATTTCAATCTTTTTCCGCACTTGACGATTTTGCAGAACATAACTCTCGCGCCCCTCACTTTGAAGATTCAAACAAAGGATGAGGCCGAAAAAATCGCGATGGAACTTTTGGAGCGTATCGGCTTGGCCGACAAGGCCCCTGTTTATCCTGACTCTTTGAGCGGCGGGCAAAAGCAAAGAATCGCGATTGTCCGTTCCTTGGCGATGAAGCCCGACGTGATTTTGTTTGACGAACCGACGAGCGCGCTTGACCCTGAAATGGTTGGCGAAGTCTTGCAGCTTATGAAAGACCTTGCCGAACAGGGAATGACAATGATTGTCGTCACTCACGAAATGGGTTTCGCTCGCGAAGTGGCCAACAGAGTTTTGTTTATGGACGGCGGCGTTATTGAAGAAGAAGGCTCTCCAAGCCAAATCTTCGACAATCCTCAAAGCCCCCGCTTAAAGCAATTCTTGAACGCCGTTTTGTAAGCGCGAAAAAATTCCCTTTGTTCCGCAAAAAAGTAAAGACAAAAATTATTTTTTCTGCTATAATTGGAATAGGGTGGAATTAAAATGGCATTCATAAAAAATCTTTTTGACAAAAACTTCATTGAATACGCAAGCTACGTAATTCGCGACCGAGCCATTCCGGATTTGGAAGACGGCTTAAAGCCGGTTCAGCGCCGCATCATGCACACGCTTTTTAAAATGGACGACGGCCGCTTCCAAAAAGTGGCGAACGTTGTGGGCGAATGCATGAAGTACCATCCTCACGGAGACGCTTCGATTGGCGGCGCCTTGGTTGTTTTGGCGAACAAGGGCATCTTCATCGAAAAGCAGGGAAACTTTGGAAACATGTTCACCGGCGACGGCGCTTCCGCTCCCCGTTACATTGAATGCCGCGTTCATCCTCTTGCCAAAGATTTTTTGGTCACAAACCCGCACGTCACCCATTACATTCCAAACTATGACGGCCGTTCCACCGAGCCGGAAGTTTACCGCGCCAAAATTCCTGTCGCCTTGATTATCGGCGCCGAAGGAATCGCGGTTGGAATGAGCACAAAAATTTTGCCTTACAATTTAAAGGAAGTCATTCAGGCTGAAATCAAGGCGCTTAAAGGACAAGCCTTTGAAATCTATCCCGACGTTCCGACAGGCGGCTTGATTGACGTTTCAAACTACAACGACGGAAACGGAAAAATAATTTCGCGCGCCAAGTTTGACACAAGCGACGAAAAGAAAATCGTAATCACCGAACTTCCTCTCGACACAACTTCCGACAGTTTGCTCAACTCGATTGAGAACGCTTACCGAGCGGGAAAAATCAAGATTGGCGCCATCGACGACTTTACGACAGACCATTGTCAAATAGAAATAAAATTGCCGCGCGGCGTTTACGCGAAGGACGTTGAAAAGGCTCTTTACGCTTACACCGATTGCGAAAAATCCATCTCTTGCCAAATGCTCGTGATTAAGGACAACATGCCGGTTGTAATGACGGCCACCGAAATCATCAAGTATTACGCGAAAAAACTTACTGGAATCATCAAGGACGAGTTGGAATACGAGCGCGGCCAATTGATGGAAGAGCTTCACCAAAGAACTCTTGAACGCATTTTCATCGAAGAGCGCATCTACAAAAAAATTGAGCAAATGAAAACCGCCGAGGCCGTTAACAAGGCTGTAATCGACGGCTTCAAGCCATTTAAAAAGGAATTGATTCGCGACATTACCGACGACGATGTTGACCGCTTGCTAAAGATTCCTATCCGCCGCATTTCGCTTTTTGACATTAACAAAAACCGCGACGAAGTAACCGCAATCAACGGCCGCTTGAAGGAAATCGCCAAGCGCCTTAAGCATTTGACCGATTGCGCGATTGAATACCTTGACGGAATGCTCGGAAAATTCAAGGAAGAAGAGCTTGTCCGCCACACGCAAATCGCGAAGTTCAGCGCGGTTGACGTTAAGACAGTCGTAAAGCGCGAGACTCCTTTGAGATACGACGACAAGGGCTATATCGGAATCGGCGTTTCGGGCGGCGCGGAAGTTTTGCGCGTTACTCCTTACGACAGAATTTTTGTAATGCGAAAAAGCGGCATCTACACTGTTTGCGACGTTCCGCAAAAACTTTTTGTTGACGTGGGAATGGTATACGTCAACTACGCCGAGAAGGAAATCATCAACGACGTTTTGTTCACCGCGATTTATCGAGATCCAAAAACAAAGCAATGCTTCATAAAACGATGCCGCGTTCCAAGTTGGATTATGAACCGCGATTATTTCATCGCGCCCGACGGAATGGAAGTCCTTCACGTTGACACAAGAAAGAATTTCAAGTTCACTTTGCATTACGCCAAAAAGGCTCGCGCGAAAGTTCTAAAAGAAAATTTCAAGACTAACGATTACATCGAGCGCGGACTAAAGGCGCAAGGCTTCAAGCTTTCTCCAAAAGAAGTTGAAAGCGTTGAGGTTGAAAAGACTCCCGAAAAACTGTAGACTATAAGCCGTTATGGAAGAAGATAAAAAAGTTGTTCCGATAAAAGTGAAAAATAGTCCGATGAAAATGGCCAGGGCTTTTTTTGAGTCCACTCGTTTTGCGATTCCCCGCGCCGTTTTTATGCTTATGCTCTTTTGTTTCTTTTCAGTTTTTCTTTCTTCCGTGATGACAGGCCTTGCGGTCAGCGCCTCTTCGTTTGCGGCCGGCCTTAAAGGCGGCGTGGCATTCGCGCTTTTGGCTTTTGTGTTCATTGAATTTTTGTCGCTTGCCATTCTTTTTGTATTGCATTACGGCTTGTTTTTGTGCAACTTGCGTTTTGTGAGAAACCAGCCGGTTGCCTTGAGCTTTTTGTTCGCGGGCTTTAGGCAGCGAAGGGCAAGAAAGGGCGCCGTTTTTTTCATCGCGCCGATGATTGTTTGCATGGCGCTTTTTGCGGTGATTACAAGCCAAGTTGAATTTTTCTTGCTTCCTCAATTCCAAACTCCTGACCAATTGCTTGACTTTATTAAAGACAATCCAGACAGCATGAAAAAGTTTTTGTCCTGCTTTGTTTTGTTTTTGCTTTTGGCCTTTGTCCTTTATTTTCCATTTACGTTTGTTTGGAGTTTTGTTTACGACAAGACGAAGCAAAGTTTTTGGAAATCCCTTTTGGACGGCTTGAAATTCTTTTTTAAGAGAATCTTTAATTTTTTGGCTTTTGAATTTCTTTGCCATTTTAAGAAGGCCTTTTTGATTCTTGCCTTTGACGCCTTGCACGCTTTTATTTACAAAAGATTCCAAGACAGCGTTGGCATTTATTCGTTCGGTTCGCTAATAAGTTTTGTGTCCTTTGCCCTTACGTTTTACACGGCGGCGGCGGTAATGCTTTCAATTCAGTTTTATTACGACCAGTTAAATGAAAATTCTAACAAAGCAAGTTCAAACTGAAAGCGTGATTAAAGGCTCCCGTTTTTTGGCGGAAGCCATTCCTTGCCAAAAACAAGAAGACGCGCGCTTGATTCTAAAAGCCCAAAAAGAAAAATACTCTGACTCAACCCATGTGGTTCACGCCTTTATAGTTGGAAAAAGCGGCGAGCTTATGGGGATGAGCGACGACGGCGAGCCAGGCGGAACCGCTGGCCGGCCCGTTCTTGACGTTCTAAAAGGAAGCGGCGCCACCGATTTTATTGTTACCGTAACCAGGTGGTTTGGCGGAACGCTTTTGGGAACAGGCGGCTTGGTAAAGGCTTACGGCGGTTCGGCGAAAGAGCTCTTGCAAAAATGCCAGGAAGAAGGCGCGTTGGAAGAATACGTTCCCAAAAAAGACTTTTCATTTGAATGCGATTACGCCATATACAAAAACGTCAAGCATGCCTTTGAGGATTTTTCCTTGGACTCTTTGGAAGAAAATTTTTTAGACAAAGTTTTTGTCTCTGGAAAAATTCCTGAAAGCCAATATGACGCTTTTTGCGAGCGCGTGAAAAATATAAGCAACGGACGGATAACATTATGAGCAAGTTTAGAAACCAACACATGAAAATTTTTTGGGACAAGCTTATTGACGCTCATTCCGACCAACCGACAACGGACGCAAGCCTGTCCGAAAAGGCCGCTCTTGTTGGCCGCTTGGGCTTGATGACGCTCGGAGTGGGGGCGGGCGCCTACCGCGTTCGGGCTGCGATGAACAAAGCCTCTCGCGCCATGGGAATCGTTTGCGCCGCCGACATTGGACTTCTTTCTATTGAATACACTTGCGTTTCCGGAAACGAAACTTGCGGCAACGCCATTTCTTTAAGCAGAACCGGCGTGAACACCGACAAGCTCAACCACTTGCGCGCTTTTGTAGACGAGTTTGAGCGCATGGCTGACTGCATTTCGATTCAAGAAGCCTTTAAAATTTTGGACGAAATCGAAAACTCAATTCCGCATTACAGCGCCCCGCTTTTGGGCTTGGCTGCGGCGGTCGCTTGCGCGGCCTTTACATTTTTGCTCGGCGGCGGGCCTGTTGAAATGATTTGCGCTTTTTTTGGCGCCGGCGTTGGAAACTTCGTCCGAAAAAAACTTTTGGACAAGCGCATAACTCTTTTTGCGAACGTTGCGCTTGGCGTAGTCGCTGCTTGCCTTGTTTACATCGGCCTTGTGGAGGCGGCGGAAATTTTGTTCGGGATTTCTAAGGTTCATCAAGCCGGCTACATTTGCGCCATGCTTTTTGTGATACCGGGATTTCCTCTGATTACGGGCGGAATAGACCTTGCGAAGCTGGACTTGCGCAGCGGAAGTGAACGCATTTTATACGCCCTCTTGATAATTTTTGTCGCGACCATTACCGGCTGGCTTTGCGCTTACGCCTTTAAATTTTTGCCGGGCGACTTTATGGTTTTGGAGCTTAATCCCATCCTTGAAATTTTCTTCAGGCTGCTCGCGAGTTTTTTTGCGGTTGTCGGCTTTTCGCTCATGTTCAACAGCTCATTTAAAATGGCAATCGCGGCAGGCGTTATCGGCATGATTGCAAATGTCTTCCGTTTGGAATTGATTGACTTTGCGAACATTCCTTTTGCGGTGGCGGCTTTTTTGGCGGCGCTTCTTTCCGGCCTTTTGGCTTCCGCGACAAAAAAAATCACGGGCTTTCCGCGCCTTACTATTACGGTTCCTTCAATCGTGATTATGGTTCCGGGCCTTTTTATGTACAAGGGAATTTATTTTCTTGCGATGGAAAATGTTTCGGAAGGCGCTCTTTGGCTTTTGAAGGCGGCGCTGATTGTTTGCTCCCTTTCGTTGGGCTTGATCGCCGCGCGCGTTTTCACTGACAAGAATTTCCGCCATAACAGTTAAAATCAAAGCCTTTGCGAGCCTCGCGCGGCCTTTCGACCTTGCATAAAAAGGAGAATGTCGTTATAATTATTGAACTATTCTAAAACTTTTTCGAGGTTTCATTATGGTTCTTTTTGGAGGACTCCTTTCAATCAAGGCGATTACGTTCCTTACATTCAGCGTGTTCGCGATCGCCGCGGTCGGATACTTGCTCGGCCGCATCACAATCAACGGCGTTTCATTGGGAACTGCCGGCGTATTCATCGTCGCGCTTTTGTTCGGCGCATTTTTCTACACACAGCTTGGAGAACAGCTTGTAGTAAAAATCACGCATGAGGCGTTGAAGGAAGCGCTAAAAACTTCTTATGTTTCCGGCGCCCTTAAAATCGTTGAAAACATCGGCCTTGTGCTTTTTGTAACTTCTGTCGGCTTTATCGCAGGCCCCAGCTTTTTCGGCGACTTGAAGAAAAACTTTAAGTCATACATTTTGTTGGGCTTGTTGATTATTGTCGCCGGCGGTCTTTCTTGCGCCGCTTGCTGCGTTTTTGACATAAAGGTTTTTGGCCGCGCCAAGGAAGAAGTCGGCGCCATGTTGGTCGGCTTGCTTTCAGGCTCTCTCACCTCAACTCCTGCTTTTAGCGCCGCCAAGGCTACTGTTAGAAGCGACGAGCTTGAAGCCATCGTTGCCGTAGGACACGGAATCGCTTATTTGTTCGGCGTTATCGGCGTTGTTCTTTTTGTTCAGCTTGTTCCCAAATTCGTTGGAGCCGACATGGACAAAGAGCGCGCGAAACTTTCAGACTCCGCTCCGGAAGCTCCTTGCAAGCTTTCAGGCAAAGAGATGGAATTGGACGTTTTTGGTTTTTGCATTTTCTCAATCGTAGCCATCTTGGGAATCTTCATCGGTTCATTTAAGTTTAGAAACTTCTCTCTTACAACTACAGGCGGCTGCTTGATTTTGGCCTTGGTGTTCGGCCACTTCCAGAAAATCGGAAACATTTCCGTAACGCCGCATGACTCAACGCTCAAAGTTTTCCGCGAGCTTGGCCTTATGTTCTTCTTGATGGGAGCGGGCGTTGCCGGCGGAGCCAGCTTTGTCAAATACTTTGAATGGGTTTACTTCATCTATGGAATCATCATGACTTTGGTTCCGTTGATTGTCGGCTTCTTCTTTGCAAAGTTCGTTCTCAAGTTGAACTTGTTGAACAACCTCGGCTCAATTTGCGGAGGCATGACAAGCACCCCTGCTTTGGGAACTTTGATTTCAACCGCCGGAACGGAAAAAGTTGCGGGCGCCTACGCTTCAACTTATCCAATCGCCTTGGTTGCAGTTGTAGTTGTTTCGCAGGTTTTGATCATCATCTTTAGATAGTTTGTAAAGACAGAGAACGCCGCGCTTCGCGCGGCGTTTTTTTATTTAAGAATTATATTTTTTATTTCTCCGGGAGTGTTGGCAAGGAATCTCGCTCCGTATTCCAAAAGCTCATCCCTTGAGCCGTAGCCGTAAAGAGCGCCGATGGAATCAATTCCAGAAGCCTTCGCGCCTTCCATGTCAAACTTTCTGTCGCCAATCATGACGGCGTCTTTTTTTTCGCCTGAAAACAAAGAAAGCGCTTTTTGAATCAATTCTTTTTTGCTTGCGCTTTGCATCTCGCGTCCGGGCCCTACAATCGCGGTAAAATAATCTTTTAGTCCGACATGCTCAACGACGCGCTCCGCCATATCTTGCGGCTTTGACGTTGCGACCATTAGCTCGACGCCGGCGGCTTTCAAGTCTTTGAGCAAGGCGGGAATTCCGTCATAGACCGGGGCGTTTTTATATTCTTCTTTTTCGTAAAGCTCCCTGTAATATTTGACTGCGGCTTCCCCGTCGTCTCCCGTCAAGCCGTAAAATTCCGCGAAAGAAACGTAAAGGGGAGGTCCGATAAAGCGCCTCAATTTTTTTGCGTCGCTTTCATAAATTCCAAACTTGGAAAGCGCGTGTTTTGCGCAAGTGAAAATCCCAAACTCCGATTGCGTGAGAGTTCCGTCCAAATCAAACAAGGCCAATTTATACATAGCGCGATTATAGCAAATAAGCGCGTTTCATGAAAGTAAAAAAAAAGAAAAAAAATGCGGCTCCCGAGCGCGGCTGCGGCATCTGTGAAGTGCAGCTGTTTTCGTTGGAGTACCCGCGTTCCGAGCAGCGCCGAGAAACGCGCGGGAGCGTTTTGCGCAAGCAAGAACGCGACCAGTCGAATGAAACGACAATGAAAACAGCATAAAAAAAAGCCCGCCTGAGCGGGCTTTTGTGGTTCAATCTAAAGGTTAGCAGTTCTCAGAGAAGTACTTGATTGTGCGAACCATCTGTGAAGTGTAGCTGTTTTCATTAGAGTACCCGCGTTCCGAGCAGCGCGGAGGAACGCGCGGGAGCGTTTTGCGAAGCAAGAACGCGACCAGTATAATAAAAAGATAACGAGAACAAAAAAAAACTCCGCCGAAGCGGAGTTTTTTAATGGTTAGACTAACTTAGCTGTTTTCGCTGAAGTATTTAATTGTTCTTACCATCTGTGAAGTGTAGCTGTTTTCGTTAGAGTACCCGCCTTCCGAGCAGTGCGGAGGAAGGCGCGGGAGCGTTTTGCGCAAGCAAGAACGCGACCAGTCGAATGAAACGACAATGAAAACAGCATAAAAAAAGCCCGCCGAAGCGGGCTTTTGTGGTTCAATCTAAAAGTTAGCAGTTCTCAGAGAAGTACTTGATTGTGCGAACCATCTGTGAAGTGTAGCTGTTTTCATTGTCGTACCAAGAAACAACTTCTACTTCGTATGTGTCGTCGTCAACTTTGGCAACCATTGTCTGAGTGGCGTCGAACAATGAGCCAAAGCGCATGCCGATGATGTCAGAAGAAACGATCTGGTCTTCGTTGTATCCGAAAGACTCAGTGGCGGCCTTCTTCATGGCGGCGTTGATGGCTTCCTTAGTGATGTCCTTGCCCTTTACAACGGCGAACAACATTGTTGTAGATCCTGTCGGTGTCGGAACGCGCTGGGCT
>JAILDQ010000141.1 GCA_024689365.1 Treponema sp.
CTTTTAATGCTCATCATGGGCGTGTATCCGATTGTCATCACGAGCATTCCGGCCCTTTTAAAGGCGGACACAATGATTCACGCTTTTTTCCTTCTTCTTCCAAACGGAATCGGGGTTTTAATCGGAATCGTTTGCGGCGCCAAGATGATTGGCTGGCTTCTAAAGAAATTTCCAAACCATACTTACGCCGTAATCTTTGGCCTTATCTGCGGATCCTTCTTTGCGATTTTTCCGGGCTTTAAGGCTTTTTCAAGCGCGGCGGCGGCAATCGCGAGCGTTGTTTGCTTGGCGGCCGGCTTCGCGTTGGCGTATTTCACTTCGCGCTTTAGCAAGGAGTAGAAAATTGTTGTCATTTGAAAGCGATTACATTGAAGGCGCTCATCCTAAAATACTGGAGCTCTTGCAAAAGACCAACATGCAGGCGCTTTCAGGATACGGAACGGACCAATACTGCTTGTCAGCCAAAAAGAAAATCGCAAAGGCTTGCGGCCTAAAAAGCGCTGACGTTTTTTTTCTTGAAGGCGGAACGCAAACAAACCAAGTCGTAATCGCGAGCGTTCTTGGCCAGCATCAAGGAGTCCTTTGCGCCCAGAGCGGTCACATCAACGTTCACGAAGCGGGAGCCATTGAGTATTGCGGCCGCAAGGTAATGGCCCTTCCAGGCCACGACGGAAAAATCGACGCGGAGGAGTTGAAAAATTTTTTGGACGACTTTAACCGCGACCAAAACAATGAGCACATGGTTTTTCCCGGAATGGTTTACATTTCGCATCCAACTGAATACGGAAGCATTTATTCCAAGTCAGAGCTAAAGGCCATAAGCGGCGTTTGCAAAAAAAACAAGATTCCCCTTTACATGGACGGAGCCCGTCTTTCTTACGGCTTGATGAGCGAAGAGTCTGATTTGACCCTAAGCGACATAGCGAAGCTTTGCGACATCTTTTACATCGGCGGAACAAAATGCGGCGCCCTTTGCGGCGAGGCCCTTGTCTTTGCAAAGAACAACACGCCAGAGCATTTTGTGAACCTTGTGAAAAAACACGGCGCGCTTCTTGCAAAAGGCCGCCTCTTGGGAATTCAGTTTGACGCGCTTTTTACAGACGACCTTTACTTTGAGCTTGGAAAGAACGCCATAGACCGCGCCCAAGAATTGAAGGCCCTGTTCAAAAAGAAGGGCTATAAATTTTTCATCGACTCGCCGACAAACCAACAGTTTGTGATTTTGGAAAACTCAAAACTAAAGGCGCTGAAAAAGAGCGTCGCCTTTAGCTTTTGGGAAAAATACGACGACACTCATTCCGTAGTTCGCTTTGCAACAAGCTGGGCAACAAGCAAAGAAAAAATTCAGGAGCTGGAAAGCCTTTTGTAATTTGAATTTAAGGAGAACTTATGACAGACTTCGCTTCAAAAAAATACCGCAACGTTTTTTTGGAAATTGGAAAGAGCCAGGAAGAGATAGACAAGAAAATCGACGAGGCCTTTGAGACTTTCTTTTACGACAAGGAAGAGCGGATTTACCACGAAGCGGCTCCAGACATGGGTTACTTGGAGGACACAGGAAACCACGACGCCAGAACAGAAGGCATGTCATACGGAATGATGATGTGCGTTCAGCTTGATAAAAAAGAAGAGTTTGACCGCATTTGGAAGTGGGCAAAAACTTATATGTATATGGACTCGGGCGAGAACGAAGGCTACTTTGCCTGGTCTTGCGCCACCGACGGAAAAAAGAACGCCGACGGGCCCGCTCCTGACGGCGAGGAATTTTTTGCGATGAGCTTGTTTTTCGCAAGCCACCGTTGGGGCGACGGCGAAGGCATTTTTGAATACAGCAAGGAAGCCAAAAAGATTTTGACCGCCTGCCTTCACAAGGGACAAAATGGCCGCGCGGGCCACGCGATGTGGAACCACGACAACGCGCAGATTCTCTTTGTTCCCGGAAGCCCTTACACAGACCCATCTTACCACCTTCCTCACTTTTACGAATTGTTCGCCTTGTGGGCCGAAGAAGAGGACAGGCCTTTTTGGAAGAGGGCGGCGGAGGCAAGCCGAAAGTATCTTGTGACCGCCTGCCACAAGGAAACAGGCCTTAACAGCGAGTACGCCAACTTTGACGGAAGCCCGATGGCGGAAGACCTTCCCTGGGGCAACTTTGGCGACTTCTTCAGCGACGCCTACCGCACCGCCGCCAACATAGGCTTGGACGCGGAATGGTTCGGAGACGACAAGGGCCAGCTTTCAGTTCCCCTAAGAATGATGCGCTTTTTTGGAACGGACTTGGAAGCCGTCCGCTGCGCCTACAAAATAGACGGAACGCCCTTGGAGAGGCCGGTTCTTCATCCCCTTGGATTGCTGTCAACAATCGCCCAAAGCGCCCTTGCCGTTCCTTACAGCGACAAAGAGAAAAGCGATTTTGCCGTCGCCCGCCAATGGGTTGAATGGTTCTGGAACCAGCCGATGCGAAAAGGCGGCCGCCGCTACTATGACAACTGCCTCTATCTTTTCGCGCTCTTGGCTCTTTCAGGCCGCTACAGAATTTGGTAGCAAAAATCTGAATATGCGCTATAATATATAAGAACGGCGGCAAAACGCTGTCCAAAAGTTTTTCTAACAAGGAGAAAAAGATGAAAGAAGAAGACGGCGCAAAGTGCGTCTACGGATGGATTATCGAAAACGACGAGGCTTGGAAAAAAATCACAAGACAGTTGAACCCTCAAAAATATCCGTACAAGAACGCATGGCTTGAAGATGTTGGCGACGACAAATTTGCCGACGTTGTGGAAAAAGCCTTTAGCACTTTGAGAAAGCATCTTGAATTTGAAAAAATCGCAATCACTTTTGAACATAAATTCGCGGGCGACAACAGCCTAATGTTCGGCGTTTTCGCCGACCCTTCAATCAACGCCGACGACTTTTGCGCCGCCCTTTCCAAGAACAAGGATGCCTTTAAGCGCGTCTCTTCCTTCTTGGGCGAACCGCACTTTAGCGTAAGGTAAAGCACACGCTTTTAATTCATCGCGCCAGGAGTGTCATAAAAGGGCATTCCTGGCGTTTTTTTTGGGTCATCCTGAATCAAGTTCAGGATGACGGTGGGAAAATGTCATCCCAAAACGAGTGTCATCCTGAAGCCAGCGTCATCCCGAAGCAAGTTCGGGATGACTTTTTTATTGCTAAAAGGCAAAAAAACGCGCTAGAATCTTGGAATGAAGATTTTTAAAAACTTTTTTAATTCCATTAAGCCGGCGGTGGCTAGGTTTCCCGCCTTGTATCT
>JAILDQ010000155.1 GCA_024689365.1 Treponema sp.
CATAACTTGGTTCATTCTTTTGATGAAAGTTGTGAATGAAACTGCCTTTCCGATTTCCGGATATTCGTCAAGCAAGTGGTCCTGCAAGTCGTCAACGGCTTTTAGAATTTCAGGCTTTGTCATGTCGCCCTTTTCTTGGCCGCTGATTACAAAGTAAACGTCGTTAGTTCCGGCGAATGTTTCGTCAACAAAGTCGATGTCCTGGCGGAATTTGCTGTCCGGCGGGAAGTAGCCGACCAAAGAAGTGTTGATTACCAAGCGCTTTACGCCCAAGAATGAGAACAAGCAAATCAAAACAGAGAAGATGACAAGGCGGGGTTTTGTTCCGGCGCAGAAGTGGTAAATGTTGTACAAAGTGCGTCCGCGCGCTTCGGCTTTGTGGCCGCCAAGTCGCTCTCGTTCGCGCAAAACTTTGGCCTTGATTTTTTCTGAAAGCTGGCTAAAGCGTCGTTTTCCGATGCGATCCAAGGGGCGCAAGGCAAGGGCCGCGGGAATGAAAGTAACGGAAATAATCAAAGAGAAGGCAACGCCGAGCGCTGAGAAAACCGCGAAGCTTTTGAGCGGATCAATCGGGCTTGTTACAAGAGAAATAAAACCTGCGATTGTTGTTACCGCCGCAAGCAAAACGGCAATCCAAACATCTTTAAGGCCCGCGCAAATTGCGTCAATGTGCTTTTCTTTTGTCATTTCGCCTTCAATTTTTTTAACGGCGGCTTCGTAGTGGGTGATGACATGGATTCCGTAGGCGGAACCGCAGGCAATCAAAGTGACTGGAATTACGCTCGCTACGATTGTGAAAGTTACATGGCAGAGAGACATGATTCCGCAAGACCAAACTGTGGCCATCAAAACCGAAATCAAAGGAAGCATTGTTCCGGAGAAAGTGTGGAAAGAGAAGTAGAGCGAAAGAAGAACCACCAAAGCGACAAGAGGAATCAATGTTACCAAGTCGCGAATCATGTAATCAGAGGCGTTGTCGCTGAGAACCGGGTCTCCGTAAAAACGAACCTCAAGGTTGTGGCCTTCGATTGCCTTGTAGGCGATGTCCTGGATTTTGTGCAAAAGCTCGATTTGCTTTGTTGAACCAAATTCCGGATCAACTGTGGCGGCAATCTGGGCGGCGTTAAAGTCGTCGTCGATGATTACGCGGTTGTACATATCCTGCCAGTCGATAATCTTTTGCTTGATTTTTTGAATGTCAGCCTTTGAGCCGGTGTAGTCGTCGTCAAGCAATTGGCCGGCCGCAAGGCCTCCGTCAAGGGAGTAAACGTAGTCAATCTTTGTGATTGAGTTGATTGACTTGATTCCTTCAAGGGAATCGATTTGGTCGGTGATGTTGCGGATTACATCGATGTACTCCGAAGTCAAAATGCATTCTCCGGCGGTTTCAAGAGAAACGCCGATAGAAATCATACTGCCAAATTGTTCTTCTGTTCCAATCAAGCGAGTGTATGAGTCGCTTTTTGGCGGCATATAACGGCGGACAGTGTTTTCAATGGACACTGACACAAGCGGAATCGCTAAAGCTACCGTTATCGCAAAACACAGGAAAACAACTAGTTTTGAGTGTTTAAGAAGGTTTTTCATGAAAAACTCCGTAACGTTGATGTGTTTATTCGTTCAAATATTTGAACCGATAAACGTAATATAGCGCTAACTTGCTGAAACGTCAAGCGCTTTTTAAAAAATTTATAACGAATTTTTCTTGTTGCGCGGGGAAGAAAAAAGACCGGGACAAGCCCGGCCTTCTAAAAAAATGCAAAATTATTCTATAATATTAATTTGAAACAACGGCGCCAGCCGCTCCGATAACGCCAAAACTCAAGGCCATCATAATCACGCCGGCAAGAAGAACGCCAAGGGTAACCGCGATGACGGTTTCCTTAAAGTCCATGTCCAAAAGGCTTGCCGCCAAGGTTCCGGTCCAAGCGCCGGTTCCTGGCAAAGGAATTCCCACGAATAAAAAGAGCGCCACAAACAAGGTGCGGCCAGCCTTTGCCTGAAGTTTTTTTCCTGCGTTGCTTCCCTTTACCAAAAAGAAGGAGCAAATTTTACCGATAAATTTTTTGTCCTGGCCCCATTCCAAAAACTTTCTGGCAAAAAGAAAGATGATAGGAACTGGAATCATGTTTCCCACAATGCAAATCGCGTAAGAAGGAATAATTGGAAGTCCAAGCGCTTGAGAAACTGGAATCGCGCCGCGCAATTCAATCAAGGGCACCATGCTGATAAAGAAAATCCATAGATATTTTAAAAACATAAGAGCAATCTAACAGAAAAGGATGGAAATGTAAATCACCCCCCGGCCGTTTCATCCCACCGTAATCCAGTCCGTCATCCCGAACATGTTTCGGGATGACGATTTGTTGTTTCGGGATGACGGTGGGCGGATTATTTCAACTAGCAAAAGCGCGGGAAGTGTGGTATAATAATTCATTCAACTTTGGAGAACAAAATGGCTATCACAGAATTTTTGGAAAAGAACCGCAGGCTTTACGGCGACGAAGTGGCGCTTGTAGAAGTTAACCCCGAGCAGGAAGAGACAAGAAAAATCACTTGGAAAGACTACGACTTGATTCAACCGACGGAAAAAACTTTTTACCGCCGCGAAATCACTTGGCGCGTCTTTGACGAAAAGGCCAACCGAATGGCCAATATGCTTTTGGCGCGAGGAATCAAGCGGGGCGACAAGGTTGCCATTTTGATGATGAACTGCCTTGAATGGCTTCCGATTTATTTTGGCGTTTTAAAATCCGGCGCGATTGTAGTTCCGATGAACTTTAGGTATTCCGCCGACGAGATTTTGTATTGCGCCGATTTGGCGGAAGTGGACATTTTGCTTTTTGGCCCTGAGTTTATCGGCCGCGTTGAACAGATAGAAGAAAAGCTTAACAAGAACCGCCTTTTGATTTACGTTGGCGAGCATTGTCCGACATTTGCCGAAAGCTACCGCGAGCTTGTCGCCGACTACCCCAGCAAGGCGCCGGAAATCGAACTTAAGGACGACGACGACGCGGCCATTTATTTTTCAAGCGGAACGACAGGTTTTCCCAAGGCGATTTTGCACACGCAAAAGGCTTTGATGCACGCGGCTTTGGTGGAACAAAAGCACCATTCAACAAGCCGCTCGGACTGCTTTTTGTGCATTCCTCCGTTATACCACACAGGCGCCAAGATGCACTGGTTTGGCTCCTTGGTTTCTGGAAGCCGAGCCGTTTTGTTAAAGGGAACAAAGCCCGAATACATTTTGGGAACGGTAAGCCGCGAAAAGTGCACGATTGTTTGGCTTTTGGTTCCGTGGGCGCAGGACATTCTTGACGCTTTGGACAGCCAAAAAATCAAGGCCGAAGACTACGAGCTTAGCCAGTGGCGCTTGATGCACATCGGAGCCCAGCCCGTACCGCCAAGCCTTGTAAAACATTGGCTTGAATATTTTCCCAAGCATCAGTACGACACCAACTACGGACTTTCAGAAAGCATCGGACCTGGCTGCGTTCACCTTGGCGTTGAGAACACCCACAAGGTTGGAGCGATTGGCGTTCCGGGCTTTGGCTGGGAATGCAAGATTGTGGACAACGAGACCGGAAAGGAAGTTGAAAAAGGCAAGGCCGGAATTCTTTACGTCAAAGGTCCCGGCGTGATGAAGGAATACTTTAACAACCCAGAGGCCACGGCGGAAGTTCTTCACGGAGAATGGCTTGACACCGGCGACGTCGCCATGCAAGACCCCGACGGCTTTTACTACTTGGTTGACCGCGCCAAGGACGTTATCGTTTGCGGCGGCGAAAACTTGTATCCAGTTCAAATCGAAGACTTCTTGCGAAAGAACGACAAGATTCACGACGTGGCCGTCATCGGTTTGCCCGACAAGCGCTTGGGCGAAATTGCCGGCGCGGTTATTCAACTAAAGGAAGGCATGACCGCCACTGAAGATGAAATCAACGAATTTTGCTTGGAGCTTCCCCGCTACAAAAGGCCAAAGAAAATCATCTTTGCTCCAGTTCCTAGAAATCCCACCGGCAAAATCGAAAAGCCAAAGCTTAGAAAAATGTACGGCCAAGAGCACTTGGTCGCCTTTGAGAACAAGGGCTAAAGCGC